>JANXYW010000274.1 GCA_025355835.1 Chloroflexota bacterium | reverse complement strand
GCCGTGCACGCGCTCGATCTGCGTGGGCACGGGCAGTCGGAGGGCGAGCGCGTCTTCGTGCGTTCGTTCAATGAGTATCTCGACGATGTCGATGCGTTTCTTGCGCTCGTGCGCGCGCGGCATAGCGGCGCGACGCCTTGGCTGCTCGGCCACAGTATGGGCGGCTCGATCGTCGCGCTGGCGGCGGTGACTCGCAAGCCTGACGTGCGCGGCCTGCTGCTCAGCGGCGCCGGCCTGACAGCGCCGCCCACGCCGAAGTTCGTGACGCGCATTCTGCTGCTGCTTGGGCGCTTCACGCCGCACGTCCGGCTGCGCAAGCTCGCAGCGGCGACGGTCTCGCGCGATCCCGAAGTGGTGGCGTGGTACGACGCCGACCCGCTGAACTTCCGGGGCAAGATGCCTGCCGGTCTCATCGGCGCGATGATCCGCTCGGCGCACTGCGTCGACGAACGCATGGAGCGCGTCGACCAGCCGCTGCTGATCATGCACGGCACGGAAGATGCGCTGACGCGCTCCGCCGGAAGCGAAGCGCTGTATCGACGCGCGAAGTCGACCGACAAGACGCTGAAGCTCTACCAGGGCCTGTTCCACGAGATCCTGAATGAGCCGGAGAAGGATCAAGTGCTCGCGGACATCGCGGGTTGGCTCGACGCGCGCGCGGATGCGTCCGCGATGGACGGCACGGCCGCGGGCTGATCGCGACGTGGCAACGTCTCGTCTTACAGCGCGGCGAACTCATCGGGCGTGAGCCCTGCTTGTTTCACGATCGCTCGGAGGGTGCCTTCCGGCATTGTCCCCGCGTGGCGAGGGATGGTGACGCGCCGGCGCGAATCGGGGTGAAGCCAGATTTCGTGGCTCCCTTTGGCTTGACGATCGAACACGAAGCCAGCGAGGCGCAATTTCCGAAGGACCTCGGCTGACGTAATTCCTGCAAGGCGACCCGCCATCAGGCGATGGTTACGGGAATGCGGACATCAATATCTGTCGGTGATGCCTGGCGGAGCGCAGGCGGCAGTTCGTCGCCGTGCTCGATGTAGGACTCAACGAGTTTGCGCGCGACATCTTGTGCGATTTCGATCGTCTCGGCTACGGTGCGGCCCTGGGCGAGCAGGCCCGGCAGCTCTTCGCTTGTCGCGAGGAACCCGCCCTCGGCCAACGCTTCGACGTGAATAGCCAGTAGTACTTCCGTCAAGAAACCACTCCGTGCTCGATCGATTGCGGTCGCAGCATACCTCGCCCGCACCCGCGCCGCATGATAGCCTCACGCCGTGATGGACTGGCGCGAGCGCTACGCCGACAAGCTGACAACGCCCGAAGAGGCCGTACGCGTCGTGCGCGACGGCGATCGCGTCGTCATCGGTATGCACTACCAGACGCCGCTGGGGCTCTGCCGCGCGCTCGCAGCCCGCGCTGACGAGCTGCATGGCGTCGAGATCGAGAACTCGATCGCGACGTTCGCGTCGTGGTGGCAGGACGATGCGCCGAACAACTTCAACGTGCGCTCGTTCTTCTTGCAGGCCAGCGATCGGCCGGCGATGCGCAAGGGGCTGCTCGATTACGTGATCGCGCCGCCAACCCGGAGCGACGAGAGCTACTGGCTCGATCGCAAGCCCGACGTCTTCCTCACCAGCGTCTCGCCGCCGGACGATGACGGCTGGTGCAGCTTCGGGATGAGCGTTTGGGGCGCGCCGGAGGTGGTGGCGGTCGCGACGCACGTCATCGGCGAGGTGAACGATCGCTTCATCCGCACAGGCGGCAACAATCGCATCCACATCTCCCAGATCGAGACGCTGGTGGAGGCGCCGACGGAGTGGAAGTTCCTTCGCCGCGCGCCACGTACCGAAGAAGAGGACGAGTTCACCGCTGTCATCTGTTCGCTCGTCGCAAGCGAAATCATCCAGGACGGCGATACGTTTCAACTCGGCACCGGCACGGTCTCGGCGGCGATGGCGCCGTTCTTGTCCGAGAAGCGCGACCTCGGTGTGCACACGGAGCTGATCTTCGGCGGCATTCCGGCGCTGGTCGAGCAGGGCGTCGTGACAGGCGCGCGCAAAACCGTGCATCCCGGCAAGATCGTCGGCGCGTCGTTCGGGCCGCTCACGGCGGACGAGTTCGCGCAGGTCGACGGCGACGAGCGCTACGAGCTGTACACGATGAGTCACACGAACGATATCCAGGTCATCGCCGCGCACGACAACATGGTCGTGATCAACAACGCATTGCTCGTCGACGTGACCGGCCAGATCAACGGCGAGACGATCGGCCCGGAGATCTACAGCGGCACCGGCGGTGCGTTCGCCTTCGCCGTCGGCGCGCTGCACGCGAAGAACGGCCGCAGCGTGACGGTGTTGCCATCGACATCCGTCGTGAACGGCGAGCGCCGCTCCCGCATCGTGGCGATGTTTCCGCAGGGAAGCGCAGTTACCGTCACGCGTGGCTACGCCGATATCTTCGTCACCGAGTTCGGCATCGCCCGCATCAAAGGCGGCACGCTGCGGCGTCGCATCGAAGAGCTGGTCGCTATCGCGCACCCCGACTTCCGCGCCGAGCTGCGTGCAGACGCGCGGCGCCTGTACGGCGTGTGATGGAAATCGTCGGTCGTTGCGGTGCTACGGACTCTTTCCGATGAGCACGCAATAGCCGAGGTTGATCTCTTCGAGGTCGAGCAGGTCGGCGTACTGGCGCGTCCACGCGCCGCTGCGGATGTCGGCCTCCAATCGCGCCATCGCCGGCAATACCACACTTGGGTCTTGGAGAGCGAGGCCCGAGATCGATGCTCACACCGCGGGATCCAGATACGCTTCCGGCCGACGCCAATACGCGCCGAAGACGCCATCGGTGCAGTCGTGCGGTACCGGCAGAGGGATGGTCTCGACCTCGTGCAACTGGCTGGCGATCCGCCGTCCTGCGGCAAGCGCGTCCGCCTGTTCCGGAGGGAGATACTTCTGGACCAGCCAGAATCGCTCCGCGAACGTTTCCGGTTCCCACCTCACGACGACTTGCCGCGCGGCGACGCGCTGCATCTCGGCCGGTCCCGCTGCCGCGTCCGGCCAGTGGTGCACCGTGAGCACGGCGAGTGCGACATCGAACGAAGCGTCCGGAAACGGCAACGCGCCTGCGACGCCCTGCACGACCGGGATCGCGTTCGATCGCTGGGCAATCATGCGCCGCGATGGCTCCAGCGCGACGACGCTGCGGTCGCGCGGCTCGTACGAGCCGGTGCCTGCGCCGACGTTGAGTATCGTTCGTGCGTCGCCCAGCGCACGATGAATAATCGCTTCCCAGCGCGGGTCTGGCGGACGGTTCTGCGCGTAGCCGACGCCAATTTGGTCGTAGAGGGTCACGGTGAGAGTCTAGAACATCGCCTGCCGCCGACGTAACGCGGCGAGCTCATCTGCCAGCGCCGGCGGATCATCATCTCGTACGAACGACGGCACTCGGCCCTGCCGCAGATACAGCGCGAAGCGGCTCGTACTAGACGATTGCCGCTGCTCGCGCTGCTCGCGCTGTTGGCGCGGATGGCGAGAGGGGCGGCGGTCGGTTCCGAAGTGCATGCCGAATCATCGGCAGAACACCTAAGGGTCTGCACCTAAGGGTGCAAGAGTGTCCGGACCTCACTCGATTCCGCCACCCTTCTAACCTCTGTGACTCTGTGTCTCTGTGGTGAACGCCGTATCCCCCGCAACAGACGCCCGCCGTTCGCGCCGGGACTGGAATTGGGTAGCGGAGTCTGGTTCGCCCTGCATGGAGGCGATTCTTGATGTCTTTGAGAAGCATCTGCACGTTCGGGACGTAGTCCTCACCCGCCAGATTCGCGTCGATCAGTTTCGCATTTGGCGCCATGCCGCATTCTAGCGCCGAAACCACGGCTCAAGCCTTGGCACTAAGCGGCGCGCGCCGCGCATCCATTGCTGCAGAAGGTCAGCGACTGCCCCTAGGTGATCCCCTTACGCCGACCGTAAGGTTGCCGATACCTGTACGTGCGGATCACACGTGTCTCGTGGCTGTTGGTGCTTGCGGGGGCTGTTGCATTTGGCGGCGGCATCGTTGGGTTGGCGCGCGTGCTGCCGTCTGACGATCGCGCTGGCGAGACGGCGAGCTATGGGAGGGGTGCGGGCACCGCAGCGCCGCGGGTGGAGGCACCTACGCCGGCGGCGACTGCCGCGCTGGGCGACCCGCCAGCATCGCGCGTCGAGGCCTCAGCGCTGCCCGTTAAGGCGCTCGATTTCAGGCCGCTCGACGTGACGATGCGAGATCGCTTCGGTAATCCACCGAAGCGCGATGCGACGCCGGACGAGTTGGCGGCGATTGCACGCGCGCACGACGTGATCCTGGACGACCTGCGATGGCAGCCGGACGGTGCGGCGCTCAACCCAGAGCAGATCGCCGCGATGAAGGCGGCGAATCCGCGGTTGCGGGTGCTGCGCTATCTGAGCGCGCTCACAAACAACGATGGTCCGATCTTCAACGTCGCGCCCGACGACGGCGTGCACGGATCGTGGTTCTTGCGCGACGGCAGCGGTGACTTCGTGCGGGCGTACAGCGAAATCGCGCCGTGGGATCGCATGCCGAGCTACGTGCTCGATCCGTCGAGCATCGACGTCCGCAACGACATCGCCGGCTGGGCGCGGCAGTTCGGCAAGCTCGGCTACGACGGCGTCGTACTGGATGGCGCCACGGCGTGCGCCCCTGCACCCGGATCGATGTGCGCGGCGAGCACGCTGCTTTCGAGCCCACTCGACAAGACGACGAATCGCCCGTACACCGACGCTGAATGGCTCGCCGACACGGCGGGCCTGCTACGATCGATCCGGCACTCCGCGCCGAACACGCAGATCTTCGTGTCGGCGGGCGGTGACCAGACGCCGCTGCTCGGGTACGTCGACGGTCTGGTGATCCTTTCGCAGTAGCGGCGTTCGGCGACGATTGTTCGATGCTGTGTGCCCACACTGGGCGGACAGCCGTCCGCCCCTACCGTTTTAGCTTGTTCTGCTATCTTCAGAGAGCGACGATGCGTCCGTCACGCGAACTTGGACGTAGGACAACCATATGGTGGTGCTCGGACGGACACCGCAGGGGCACTGGCACCATAGGTGTATGGGTGGGGACGTTAGCTGTGGGTCTACCGCCCATCCTCTGATGGTTGCACGCTCTCGGGGTGTCATCGGGGCACTGGGGAGTTGGGTGCTGGCTACGGGGTCTGCTCGGCCCGTGTCGTTGTTCATGGTGCCTGCTCCTGCGTGATGACCGAGAAGGACTCCATCCCGCCCCAGTGGTTCTGTTCAAACGTGATGGCGACCCCCAGCAGCGATAGGGCGTTGGGGTGGGATGCCACGAAGTCGGCTTCGGCGCGCCGGTAGAGGTTCCCGTCCGCTGCCAGCCAGCGCAGCACCCTGCCCACGCTGACGCCCAGTTGCACCACGGTGCCGGTATCGCGGATGTGGGTGAGGACGCCCGAGCTGGTCTCGGTCAATGGTGGCTTCCCCTTTGCTGCCTGTTACGGCTGTCCCTCACCGCGCTGACAGAGGCGTGTCTCTACTGGGCGAGAGAGGATGCTGGGGCGGGGGGGGTACCCGGTGGGGTGCCGACTCGCCTGTTTGCCGCCGTGGCGGCCCCATCATCTTGGCACCGTGCCGGAGTCGGGTCGGTTGCCGGACGCTACTCGCCGGAGCGCGTCACTCTCGATGGCTCTCGTCTTAGGTATCCGTGGATCACCGTGAGAGCCTCTCGCTCAAGGGAGCGCGGTTCTCCGGAGCCGTCGGGGAACGAAGGCGTCGGGAGTCGGAACGTCGTTCACCGCAATTGTTGCGGTTCATGCAATGAACATTGCGCGACGTACTTAGGCATCGGACTCCGAGTTTCCAGTCCGATGGTCGCAGATTCGAATCTTGCTGGCGGGAGTGCTATGGATTGGCGGCGGGCACCTGCGGCTCCGTGAATGGCTCGATGCGGTGCACGACGCGGTCCGCATACAGTCCTTCGATCTCGGCCTCCGAAAGGTTCAGCATCGTCGACAGGATGTCCGTTGTGTCGTCGCCGATTGAGGGCGCGCCCCGCCAGATACGTCCCGGCGTCAGTGACATCTTGGGCACCACGCCGTAAACGCGAATCGGCACGCCCGACTGTCGATCGAGCACCGGCACGGTCATGTCGCGGGCCGCATAGTGTTCGTCGTTGTACTGATCCCGCACGTTGAACACGCGTGCGCAACCAATCTGCGCTTCGTTTAGCGCCGTTTCGACCTCAAAGGCAGTATGTGCGGCGCAGTACTCACGAAGCCGCCGGTCGAATTCCCGCCCCTTCTCGGAGTTGACGGCCGCCACGTCCTTTGAACATTCGTCAAAGCTGTACTCCACTGGATCGAGACCAAGGAACTTCGGGATCCTGTCGTAGATCGCCCCGCCAAGCGCGCCGATATAGACCCAGCCGTCGCTGCATTTGAACGTGTCGTAGGGCTGGAAGCCAGGCGCCCGCTCGGCGAACAAGCGAGGACCAGCCGGCGTCTGGAGCATCCGCGACTTCACCTACAACCCCGGGGAGAACACGTACACGTGCGCCGCCAGAGAAACGCTGACGCCAGCGTCCGTCCGACCCAGTGAGCGCATGACGGAGTACAAAGCACCGCCCGGCGTCTGCGCCGATTGTCGCTTCCGCGCTGAGTGCTCACCCACCGGAAAGCGACGAGGTCTCCGGAGGTCCTTCGACCGAGGCCTGATCGACGATGTACAACGCTGGCTCGACACCGACGAAGGCAGACAACGCTATCGGCAGCGGCAGGTCTACATCGAAACGCAGTTTGGGATCGCGAAGGAATTGCACGGCCTGAGGCGAGCGAAGTGGCGCGGCAGATGGAAAGTCCAGATCCAGGTGTGGCTTACGGCGGCGGCGATGAATATGAAGAAGCTCGTAAAGTACGGAGCAGCGGGCCAAGCGGGCGGACCACCCGACCCCGAGTCCTCAGAAGGAACCTTCGCCAGTTTCGCAGCGGCGTGATTCCTGCACCGCCCCGATGAGCGTGTCGCTCGTAAGCCCCTTCAGCAACAACCCCAGTCATTGTGCGACGCATCGCCGTGCACGGTTGCTCGGTTGCACGAACGGACCCAGGTGTCCGCGTGGCCTTTAGCTCGATTGAGGGGTCTCACGTTCGTAAACCCATCAGTTGCTAGCGACATAAGCGGCGCGCGCCTACACTGAGCCCAACCAGGGGGGAGCGAGGGCGATGACCTGCCGGGCCTGCGGCTACGAGAACCCGTCCGGCGCCAAATTCTGCGAGGAATGCGGCGGCGATCTTGTGTTCGCGTGCCCGTCCTGCGGCACGACGAACTCCCCCACGGCCAAGTTCTGCCACCAGTGCCGCACGGCGCTGACAGCGACCGCCCCGGCGGCGCAGCAGCGGCGCGCGGTCCAGCCGCTGCCCCCGTCGTTCGGCGGCGGGCGCTACAAGGTCCGCGCCTTCCTCGGCGAGGGCGCCAAGAAGCGCGTCTATCTCGCGCACGACACCCGCCTCGACCGCGACGTCGCCTTCGCGCTGATCAAGACCGAGGGCCTCGACGCCGATGGCGTCGTGCGCATCCGCCGCGAGGCCCAGGCCATGGGACGCCTCGGCGACCACCCCCACATCGTCACCGTCTTCGACGCCGGCGAAGAGAACGACGCCCCGTACATCGTCTCGCAGCACATGGGCGGCGGCTCGGTCGAGGATCTCCTCGCGAAGGCAGAGAACCATCGCCTGGGCAGCGACCGCGCGATGCACATCGCCGCGGAGGTCGCCGGCGCGCTCGCGCACGCGCATACGCACGGCATCGTGCACCGCGACCTCAAGCCCGGCAACGTCTGGCTTGATGCTGACGGTAACGCCGCGCTCGGGGACTTTGGCCTCGCCGTTGCCGTCGACCGCTCACGCATGACGATGCAGGGCATGATGGTCGGCACCGTCGCCTACATGGCGCCGGAGCAGGCGCTCGGCCGTGCGCCGGACGCCCGCAGCGACCTGTACGCACTCGGTGCGATGCTCTACGAAATGGTCGCCGGCCGGCCGCCGTTCCTCGGCGACGACGCAGTGGGCGTCATCTCCCAGCACATCAACACCGCGCCGGTCGCGCCCACCTGGCACGAGCCGTCGGTGCCGTCGCCGCTCGAGTCGCTGATCCTGCGCCTGCTCGCGAAGTCGCCCGAGGAGCGGCCGAAGAATGCGCAGGATGTCGCGGAGGAGCTGAGGCGCATCCTCGCTCGCTCGACTGTCACGGAACACCCTTTGGGGCCGGCGCACGAGGTGACGGACCTGCGCCAGATCGACTGGGGCCGCTTTGTCGGACGGCGCGACGAGATGGCGCAGCTCAAAGCCGCGCTTGAGCACGCGCTCTCCGGGAAGACCGCGCTCGCCTTCATCGCTGGCGAGCCCGGCATCGGCAAGACCAGGCTCGCCGAGGAGTTCACGGTCTACGCCGAGCTGCGCGGCGCCCAGGTGCTGACGGGCCGGTCGTATGAAGGCGAGTCGACCGTGCCCTACCGGCCGTTCGTCGAGGCGCTTCGCCAGTATGCCCGCATCCAGCCGGACGGTGAGCTGCGCCAGCAGATGGGACCCGGGGCGCCCGAAATTGCCGCCATGGTCTCGGAGGTGCGGCAGCGCTTCCCCGACA
>JANXYW010000235.1 GCA_025355835.1 Chloroflexota bacterium | reverse complement strand
ATTTGTTGGCACGCTGCTCGGACTGATCCGCGGCACTCTGGCCACGTACATTCATCATCTGCCCGTCGACGGCGAGTTCACGTGCGAAGCAGGGCAGACGATCTGGGGTTTCCCGAAGGTCATGAGCGAGATCGCAATCATTCATGGGCGTGGCCGCCAGACCGCCGTGCTCACGGTAGACGGTCGGCACGTGCTCACGCAGAGTGTGCGAACCGGTGGTTCCCGCGCGATGCCGGAACGCGATCAGATCTCGTATGCGCTGCGGGATGGCACGCTGTACCGTACGCGTGCGCGGATGCGCGGTACCGGCCTCGGCGCCCGGCTTGGCGGCGCCAAACTCGAACTCGGCGATCATCCGATTGCCGACGAGCTGCGCACGCTCGGACTGCCGAAGCGCGCCCTCGCCAGCTCGACGATCGCGCATATGTCCGCAACGTTCTACGCCGCCACGCGCTCTGAGGTGCATCGATGAATCTCGAGCCGATTGGCATCATCCGCGCGCCCGTCAGCGCGCAGGGCGACGAGAACTAGCGCGCCGGATTATTTCTAGTGACGCCAATGCGGCTACCGTGTCGGGTGTTGTAGGGGCGCAACCTGTTGCGCCCGCGTTCGGACATAGCCGAGGCAACGAACGCACGGCGCTGAAACGCGCACCTCGTGCGTGGATCTGCGGAGCTTGTTCTGGTGCGCCCCTACGACGAGTCGGGCGGCGACGCGGACGGATGTGGCCGCAGCGGGCACGCCACCGCGTGCCCCTACGACGATGGTTGCGGCGCGCGTGTGTTCGTGCGCCTGAAAGGGCGGCCACACGGGGCCGCCCCTACAACCTACAACCTACAACCTACAACCTACAACCTAGAACCTAACACCTACACAGCTGCGGCTTCGCGCTCCATCTTCTTGCCGACGGCTGCCGCGACCTTCGCTACGTTTTCCATCACGCTGGAGAACAGCTCGAACGTGAGCGATTGCGCGCCGTCGCTGAGGGCGTGTTCGGGGCTTGGGTGCACTTCGAGGATCAGGCCGTCGGCGCCGGCGGCGATCATGCCGAGCCCGACTGGCTCGACGAGGCGGCGCTTGCCGGTGCCGTGGCTGGGGTCTGCCACGACGGGCAGGTGGCTCAACTCTTTCACCAGCGGGATGGCGTTGATGTCCATCGTGTTGCGCGCAGCGGTCTCGAACGTGCGGATGCCGCGCTCGCAAAGGATGACGTTGCGGTTGCCCTTCGCGAGGATGTACTCGGCTGCGAGCAGCCACTCCTGGATCGATGACGACATGCCGCGCTTTAGCAGCACCGGCTTGTGCGCCTTCGCGACTTCTTCCAGCAGGAAGAAGTTCTGCGCGTTGCGTGTGCCGATCTGCAGGATGTCGGCGTACTTCGCGATGAGCTGTACCGTCGTTTCGGACATCACTTCCGTGACGACGGGCAGTCCCGTCTCTTGGCGCGCCTGCGCCAGCAGCTTCAGGCCATCTTCTTCAAGGCCGCGAAAGCTGTATGGCGACGTGCGCGGCTTGAAGGCGCCGCCGCGCAGGATCGATGCGCCGCGCTCCTTCATCGCCTTCGCCGTCATCATCAACTGCTCTTCACTCTCGACGGCGCACGGGCCCGCCATGATCGTCACGGTGCCCTCGCCGATGCGAACGCCGTTGACGTTGACGATCGTGTCGTCTTTGCGGAACTCGCGGCTACAGAGCTTGAACGGGCTGCTGATCGGCACGGTGCTTTCGACCCCCGGCATCACTTCGATATCGTCCGACAGCTCCGGATGCTCACGGTCGAGGCCGACGACGCCGATCACGGTGCGCTCGACGCCGATGATCGCGTGGCCGTCGAGTCCTACTTCTTTGATGCGGCTCATCACCGCGTCGAAATCTTCCCGGGTGTGACCCGGCTTCATGATGACCATCATTGTTCTCTCTCCTCCATCCTCCGCCTCGTAGCGGGGGAAGTGATTCCGTTTGTTGTCCGGCGGGCATGCGTCCGCCGTTCGTTGTTTTGGTGCGGGCGGTAGTGCCCGAACCGGACGGCCACACGGGGCCGCCCCTACGTTGTTCGTTTCATCGAACACCGCGCGGGTTGGAAAGCCCACGCTACGTTGATCGAACCTCTCTTCTCTCTTACCCCTAACTCCTTCGTGGTCTTCGTGGTCTTCGTGGTCTTCGTGCTCTTCGTGGATCGTTTCCCGCAGATCACGATTCGTTTGCCAGGTCGGGGCGCAGGACACGCGCGCCTCGGAGGTAGACGAAGCGTACTTCGTTTTGCGCCTTCGCCGTGTTGGCGTGGATGAGGATGCGGATGCACATGGGCAGGCTGCCCGGCACGTACATCTCCTGCATACACGTCAGCGCGACGTTCGACCATCCCATGTGGCGCGCGGCCAGAGCGGGGAACTCGGCGTTGAGGTCCTGCGTGGCGGAGAAGAACGCGCTCGCGACGTCATCCGCCTGCAGATCGTTGGCGTCGACGAGGGCTGCGAGCAGTTCGTGGGTGGCTTCGAGAATGGCGTCTTTGGTGTTCGACTCTACTGTCGTCGCACCGCGGATGCCGCGCAGCCGGATCGATTCGTTCGTGCCCATGGATGCTCCGCCTTCGACCGTACGCCCCGCCGGGGCCACGCCCGCCCGTCACTCACGGGCGGCCGCTACCTATACGGTCCAAATGCGCCGGCCGCGGAGTACCACGCGCAGCCGACGGAGATCCGCACGCCCAGACGGGTCGCAGAAGCTTCGCTGGCTCTACGTGCTGGCCTCCGAACGGCCGGTGAGCACCTCAACATAACTCCGAACTTTCTCGACTCGCTCTTCGCGAGCCGATGACTCGACGATATCGATCAGCACGCTGGCGACGATTGCTCCGTCGGCCAGCCCCTCCAGCGCTTGTACGTGCTCGCGCTTCGAGATGCCGAATCCGACGACCAGCGGCAGTTCGGTCTTCGCGCGCAGCCGTCGCAGGAACCCCGGCAACTCCGCCGAGATGGCATCCCTCGCACCGGTCACGCCTACCACGCCGACGCAGTAGATGAAGCCCGACGCCCTCGACACGACTTCCGCGATGCGCCCATCGTCCGATGTGGGCGCCAGCAGGTAGATCAGGTCGAGGCCGTTCTTCTTGCACAGGGCCTTCGTTGCGTCCGACTCCTCCGGCGGCAGATCGACGATGATCAGTCCGTCGGCGCCGGCAGCGGCCGCGTCCAAGATGAACGATTCCTCGCCACAGGCGAGGAACGTATTCAAGTATCCCATAAGGATCAGCGGCACGGCAACCCCGTCGGCGCGCAGGCGGCGCACGACGTCAAGAGCATCTGTGGGTACGGTGCCGCCTTGCAGCGCCTGGTAGGACGATTTCTGTACGGTCGGGCCGTCGGCCAGCGGGTCGCTGAACGGGATCCCCAGCTCGATGCCTTCGCCGCCCGCCTCGACCATCGCCTTCACCAGCGCGATGCTCGTTTCGAGGTCCGGGTAGCCGACGGTCATGAAGGGAAAGAGCGCGATGCGCCCGGCCGCCTTCGTCCGCGCGAACGTCTCGGCGATGCGGCTCATAGCCACCACCCCCGCAGCAGGCCGATCGACGACGAGCTGTCGCACGATCCGGCTGCGATCGCCGCGATCGAGACGCTGTTGAACGCGACGTGCGCGGCCATGGTCGAAATGATGTTCTTGCTGCGATAGTAGGTGTAGGCGAACACCATGCCGACGCCGGTGATGGGAATGAACGACTTGTACAACAGGTGCACCGACGCGAAAATAACTCCACTCGCGACAATGCCGGCGATGAGGCCCCAGCGCTTCGAGATACCGGGGAACACGAAGCCACGAAAGAACAACTCCTCGCACACAGGCGCGAACGCGATGACGGTGATGCTCGCCAGCGCGAGCAACCAGCGCGTCTCGCGCACTTCCTTCGGTATCTGCTCCGCGCAGTCGGATCGCAGCCAGTTGAGATCGAACAACTCAACCAGCCCGCCGTACGCGAGCGAAAAGACGAGCGCACCGGCGAACGCCGCCAACGCCCAGAAGAACGTCGTGCGCGACGGCACACGCACGCCCAGCCGCTCCCAGCTGCCGCCGTATCGCCGGAACGTGAAGTTCGCCGCTACGCCAGCGATCCCCACTTCGACCATCGCGCCGGTGACGAACGCGGACGTGAAGAACTGCCCGGACTTCACGCCGAAGATGTACGCCAACGGCAAGATCGCGATCTGCGCGCCGACGAAGATGCCGATGAACCAGAACGCCCCGAACAGCACATCCCTCGGCGTCCAAGCGACGTCGCGAAACGCGGCGTTGTCGTCGGGTCGTGGCTGTGGGTTGTCGGTTGCGAGTTGCATGTGGGGCAGTATGGCGAATCGGTGGGGGTG
>JANXYW010000226.1 GCA_025355835.1 Chloroflexota bacterium | reverse complement strand
GATCCGCGCGCCACACACCGCCTGATGCATCGTATTCCCGCCGTCGCATGTTTTGCCCTACTAGCGCTCGCGCTGAGCGTCGGGGCGATGGCGTGCGGCTCCGGATCGAGCGCGCGCGCGAAGGGCGGCGTGACGATCGAGCCGCTCACGTCGAGCACGGCCGCGGTTGTGCCGACGGGCGGCAAGCCCGCGGATCCCGCGCCCACGCCGACAGTCGGAAGCGCGCCGACGACCCCCACCGAAGAAGCGACATCAGCGCCCGCAGACGAACCGCCATCGACGGCCACGGCGGAGCCTGCTGCGCCGCTGGCTTCCGACGGGAGCAGCGCGCCGACGGACGGGCGCTGGATCGACGTCAACGTCGCGACGTTCGTCGTGCGGCTGATGGACGGTGCGCGGGCGACGCGCGAGATCGGGCCGGTCGGCGTCGGCGCGCAGGTCGATACGGGCGAATACGCATCGACGCAGACGGGGCTCTTTCACGTCTACAACAAGGTCGAGGATCTGGTGTACGACCCGCCGTACGACACGTACATCAGCCACTGGGTCGGCTTCGACCCCGACAAGGCGAACGGCTTTCACTCATTCCTGAAGGACGCGACCGGAAAGGTTGTGGACGCGCGCACCGGCCGCATCAGCAACGGCTGCATCCGCACCGGCGCACCAGACGTCGTGTACGCGTTCGCCGTCGAGGGGATGGCCGTGTGGGTGCATCGGTGAGTTCGTAGTGGGTACTTCGTAGTTTGCAGTTCGTCCGTCTTTGAACGCTATTCGTCTCCTGCGGCGACCTCTGGCTGCCACCGCACATCCCACAGCCGCACGCTCTCGTCGAACCCCTTCGGCACGAATTCGCCGCGGTCGCCAAACTGGAAGTTCTTGCCGGAGAGCAGGCCGCGCACCGTATCGGGCACCAGAATCTCGCCCGCGCCAGCCTTCGCGGCGATGCGTGACGCAAGAATCACCGTCGCCCCGAACAGATCGCCGTCTTCTTCGATCGGCTCGCCGGCGTTGAGGCCAATCCGAATCGCAATACGCTCGTCGTCCCCACGTCCCTCTCCCCCAGCGGGAGAGGGTGGCCCGAAGGGCCGGTCATCGACTCGCCGTGGCGAGGTGAGGGCTCCCGCAAACGCCCGCTGCAGCGCGATAGCGCACTCCATCGCCGACGTGACGCTGCCGAACGACGCCATGAAGCCGTCGCCCATCGTCTTCACTTCCGCGCCACCATGCTGCTTCAGCAGATCGCGCGTGATCCACTCATGCTCGCGCAGCACGTCGCGACCCTTCGCATCGCCGAGGCGCTGCATCATCTCGGTGTGACCGACGATGTCGGTGAAGAGGATGGTGCGCAGGCCGCCGAGCGGAGAAGTAGCGGCAGCCATTGGCGGTGCGGTCTCCGACACTCCACTGCCGAGGAAGTCGTTGACGACGGTCACGACGTCGTCCTCCTCATCGTAGAAGTCGAAGATACCAAGTGTTTGGCCGTGCGCGGTCCGTAACTCCGCGTTAGGCAGTTCCGTCGCCAGGAGGCGCCATTGATCTCGCATATCGATATATGCGTCATCGAGGGCCACCACCAGCGTGGGGGTCGGCACGCTGGGCAAGAGTGCCGTCAGGTCGACATCGTTCAACGGGCCGAGGACACCGCGGAGCGACTCGGGCGATGCCGCCGCGCGATAGAAGTCCACGAGCTGGGTGGCGCGGTCCTCGTGTTGCCAGCCCAGCAGGGTCCGGACGGCCATTTCGGTGTACTGGAGCCAGTCCTGGTCCCACAATGCGCGCAGCGACTTCGTCTTTGGCGCGTCCCGCACCGCGTCGCGGGTCACGTAGGCGCCCCAGAGAATGAGCCGTTCGACGCGTGCAGTCCCTCGCGCGCAGTACTCGATCGCAGCGAAGCCTGCATCACCCAGCGCGAGAAGATCGCACTGCGCGACTTCGAGCGCGTCGAGGACAGCGTCGAGGTCGTCCGCGTGATCGGAAGGGGCGACGCCGCTTGGCCGCGGGTCGGAAAGCCCGAAGCCGCGAGCGTCGAACCGAATGAGCGTACGTCCCGCCGCAAGCCTCTCGTAACGCCGCCGCCACTCCGGAATCGCCCACTCGCGCTGGATGTGGCACCACGGCACCGTCGGCATGTAGACGAGCGCGGGCCCATCGCCGATCGCCCAGTAGGCGATGTTCGTACCGTCGGCGCTCTTCGCGTAGCGGATCTTTGGATCCATGCGTGGAGTATGCGCGATTGCCTGCGCAGCGGGCTAGCGATCGTTGACGGACGGTACGGATGAGAAGGCTTGTCCGCGCAGAACTACAAACTACGAGCTACAAACTAAGAACTCGCCTCACACCTGCGACAGCGCGGGATCGAACGCCGGGAACGGCGGGAAGAGCGACTCCAGTTCGAGGCGGATCGGGTCTTCGGGCGGGAGGTAGGCGCTGAAGTCGCCGTCGGGCTCGGGGCGAACGCGCTGGCCCGTGACGCGCGAGTCCATGATCTTGTTTTGGAGCATGATGAGGCCGGTAAGCAGCGACTCAGGGCGCGGCGGGCAGCCGGGCACGTAGACATCGACCGGCACGATGAGGTTGACGCCGGGCAGGACGCTGTAGCCATAGGCGAACGGGCCGCCCATGATCGCGCAGCCGCCCATCGAGATCGCCCACTTCGGCTCCGGCATCTGCAGCCAGATGCGGCGGATCGCCGGCGCCATCTTCCACGTGCAGGTGCCCGAGACGATCATCAGGTCCGACTGCCGGGGCGATGCGCGGAAGATCTCCGCGCCAAAGCGCGCGAT
>JANXYW010000164.1 GCA_025355835.1 Chloroflexota bacterium | reverse complement strand
CTCCGTGGTGAGACAGGCGAAGGGCGCTTCGCGCTACAATTAGGGAGGATGCATAGGAGCGCCCAGGCCTGCCGATGAGCCAATCTGCCCGCACGGTTCTTCCTACTGACCTCGTCGCGCTGGTCTCGTACGACGGGCGTGTCTACGGGAATCAGGCGATGACGCGCGACCGCATCGGCACGCAGGATTCGCCGCATCCGCTGGAGACGGCGCTGGAGCAGTGGTTCAGTTTCGCGACGGGGCGCCATACGTGCGTCAGCGTCAAAGGCGCGACGCTGCGCGGGCTGGTGTCGGCGCGAAAGCGCGGCACGAAGCAGGCGTGGGAGATCGATTGCCTGATCGATGCGACAGAAGGCGACGGCGGCGTGCTGCTGAGCCTGCTCGAACAGATCACCGCCGCCGCCGGCCGTTCGGGCGCGATGAAGCTGTTCGTGCGGCTGCCGCGCGGCAGCCAGATCGAGCAAGATGCCGCGCGGTGCGGCTTCCAGCCGTACGTGCGGGAGCAGGTGTATCGCCGGCGGGTCGACAAGGGCTGGGCGTACCGCGTGCCGGAGGGGCTGCGGCGGCGCGAGAAGGCGGATCCGCACGGCGTCTTCCGTCTGTACAGCACCGCGGTGCCGCCAGAGGTGCGCCGCATCGAAGCGATGACGCTCGGTGAATGGACGGCGGTACAGGAGAGCATCGGACGCGCGGCGCAGTACGTCATCGAGCGCGAGAGCCGCATCCAAGGCTGGCTGCGCGTCGCTGGCGATGGCGATCTGGGGCGGTTCGACCTGCTGGCGGAGCACGCCGCTATCGATGATCTGGTAGAGGCGGCGATGGCGAAGATCGCGAACCGCGAGTGGATCTACGCGCTGGTGCCGGAGTATCAGGCGGGGCTGGCGTCGCGACTTCAGGAGCTGGAGTTCGAGGCGGGAGACGAGTACGTCGTGCTGTCGCGGCGGACAGTGCGGACGGTGAAGGCAGGCGTGAAGGTTGCAGCGCCGGTGGCGCAAACAACGTTCGGGTAGAGGGTGGTGCTGGTGGAACGGACGATTACGGACGATCTCGACCTGCTTCTCGGCGCGCTGCCGCCGCACATTTGCGAGCCGCTCAAGCAGCGCGACGATAACTTCGAACTTCTCGAGGTGGTGATGGATCTCGGGCGTCGGCCGGAGGCGCGCTATCCCGGACGTGAGGTGACGCTGGCGCAGACCGAAGTGACAGCGGAGGACATCGACTACGTCGTTGCGCGCATCGAAGAGTTCGGCGACGACAACCGCGCCGGCATCGAGCGGACGCTGCACCGCATCTCGTGCATCCGCAACCGGCGCGGACGCATCGTCGGGCTGACGTGCCGCGTCGGGCGCGCGGTGTTCGGCACGATCAGGGTGATCGAAGATCTCGTCAAGACGGGGAAGAGCATCCTCATGCTCGGCCGCCCTGGCGTCGGCAAGACGACGATGCTCCGTGAGGTCGCGCGCGTGCTCGCGGACGAGGTGAACAAGCGCGTCGTCATCGTCGACACGTCAAACGAGATCGCTGGTGATGGCGATATCCCGCATCCCGCGATCGGGCGATCGCGGCGCATGCAGGTACGCACGCCTGCGTTACAGCACGCCGTGATGATCGAAGCGGTCGAGAACCACATGCCCGAAGTGATCGTCATCGACGAGATCGGTACGGAGCTGGAGGCGGCGGCGGCGCGCACGATCGCCGAGCGCGGTGTGCAGCTCGTCGCGACAGCGCATGGCAACGAGCTGGAAAACCTGGTGATGAATCCGACGCTGGCCGACCTGGTCGGCGGCATCCAGTCGGTGACGCTGGGTGACGAAGAGGCGCGCCGACGCGGCACGCAGAAGTCGATCCTGGAACGCAAGGCGCCGCCGACGTTCGACATCGTCGTCGAGATTCAGAGTTGGGATCGCGTGGCGGTGCACGGCGATGTCGCGGAGACCGTGGACTCGCTGCTGCGCGGCTACCGCATGTCGGCTGAAGTGCGCGAACTGGGCGACGACGATGAAGTGCGCGTGATCGCGCTGCCGGCGAGCGTCGAGACCGGCGGGCCCGCGATGCGCGGCCGCGAACGCCGCACGTTCGGTGAGCGCGATCGGCGGCCGTACGCGGGCGAGGGTCGCGCCAGCGGCAGCGCAAACGGCGCGGCACCGGACGGCACGACTGCGGAGCCAGTTTCCGATGCGCCCTTTCGACGCGTGTACCCGTTCGGCATTGCGCGGAAGCGGCTGGAGCAGGCAGTGCGCGAGACCGGTGCGCGCGTGGCGATTGCGGATGAGCTCGCCGAGGCCGACACGGTGATTACACTGCGTACGTACTTTCGCCGGAAGCCGCAGGCGCTGCGCGATGCGGAAGCGCGCGGCATCCCCATCTATGTACTGAAGACGAACACGGTCGTGCAGATGGAGCAGAGCCTGCTCTCCATGCAGGGGCAACCGGGTGGCGGCGAATCCGGTGCGCCGGCCGAGTACGCGATGCAGGAGATGGAGGACGCGATCACGAACGTGATGAACGGCGGCGATCCGTCCGTTGATCTGACGCCGCAGAACTCGTACATCCGGCGACTGCAGCACCAGATGGCGCAGCGCTACAACCTGACATCGCGCAGCCAGGGCCGCGAGCCGTACCGCCGGGTGCGGCTGTATCGCGAAGACCCAGGCGAAGCCTGGGCGAGCGAACGATTTTAGCGACGGCACGCCGACCTCTGGAGCGCGGGCGTTCAGCCCGGCGGGTCACCCGCAACAGTCAAAGACCGCACTCTCGCGCAGTGCGTACGCATGTGCGACAATCGCTTACACCCAGAACTACACAGAAGGAGAACACGATGGGATCGCGCTCTGACGCACTGGCGGGTCAATTCGAACAGGCTGTCGCGGATTTTGCGAAGGCGGTGGAGGCTTGTTCCGACGCCAAGTGGTCGGCCGTCTGCAACGCCGAAGGGTGGACGGTCGCTCAGACGGCGCAGCACGTCTCTGGCCAATTTCCGCTTGAGATGGAGTTCATCACCGCGCCGCCCGAGGGCAAGCCGCTGCCTGGCTACTCACTCGACGACATCAACAGCAAGAACGACGATCGCGCCGCGAAGCACGGTTCGGTGACGCGCGCGGACGTGTTGCGCGAACTGCGCGACGGCGCCGCCTCGACCGCCGCGTACATTCGCACGCTCAGCGATGAGCAGCTCGACAAGACCGGCGTGCTGGCGCTGGCGGGCGGCGCATCGGTCAGTACGCAGCAGCTGATCGAAGGCGGCGTGCTGATCGGCCACGTGACGGGGCACCTCGAGAGCATTCGCGCCACTGGCTGAGAACAGCGTCCAACTTGCGCACGCCGTGGCGAAACGAATTCACCAGCGCCCCACGCCGCCGCTCGAACGCGACACGTCCGCGTAGACGCGTGTTCGACGCGCGGCTACGAGACGGTGAGGATGCCCTTCATCGTGGTCGGATGGACGTCGCACTTGAACGAGTAGGCGCCGGGCGCGAGCGGGCCTAGCGTGAGCGTGTGCATCGATGGGCCGCTGTCGACGTCTGTCATGCCGATGCTTCCCGTTTTCGAGAAGAAATGGACGTTGTGCGCGATGCCGCGGTCCTGGTTGTCCAGCGTGACAGCGACGGGGCCAGCGGCCGCCGAAAGCGATGACGTATCGAATTCAAGGTTGAGGGCGACGAGCGTTAGCGCGCCTCCGGAAGCAGGCGGTGGTGGAGGAGGCGGGGCCGCGATCGTCGGATCGGATGCCACCTCCGTGGCTTGAGGCGCAGCTGTTGATGGTGCCGCCGCAGCAGTGGGCGCGGCGATGGTGGCCGCTGCCGGCGTTGGCGTCGCGGCGGCAATGGTCGCAGGAACGGCGGTGTTCGTCGCGGCGTCGCGTGTTGGCGAGGAAGCCGGCGCGGTCGCCGCTGCGACGGAGGGCGTCGCTGCCGGCGTCTTCTTGGCGGTGCCTCCGCACGCGAACAACAGCGCTGATCCAGCGACGAGGAATAGGGCCAGGACGATGCGCATTGCTGCTCCTCCACTGCGTTCGGTGCGATAGACAAAGAGAGAGGACGGATGTTGTTCCGTCCTCTCTCGAAGAGTAACTCGTGCGAGTGTTTGCGACTACGCTTCGTTCTTGACCGCAACGCGCGTACCAGCCGCGGCCAGCGCTACACCTGCGACTGCCAGCATCAGCAGCGCGGGCAGCAACGAGCCGCCCGTGCCGGCAGCGCCGCCCGTACCCGTGTTCGGTGCCTTGATGGTGCCCGTCCCCGGTGCAGCGGCCGACGCTTTGTCCGATACGACGATCGTCCCCGTCATGCCCTGATCGCTGTGAATCAGGCAGACGTACGTGTACGTGCCCGCCTTCGTGAACATGAGAGAGTACGAGGAGCCGCCCGGCGTCTGGCCGGTCGAATCCATGATGCCGGAGTTCGCATCACCGCCGCTGTAGGTCGAACCGCCGGAAGGCAGTGCGGCGACCGGGTTGAATCCCGTGACTTGCCCGAACGTCGCGAACGGGCTGACCTGCGATCCGAAGGTGACCGTGTGGGGCACATCAGTGCTCGCGGTCCACTTCACCGTGTCGCCGGTCGAGATATTCGTGGGACCCGGCGGGAGGAACTGCATGACATCGGCCTGGCCCTGCGACGCGCCGAGCTCAAGGCTCCACGTTGCTGCGCCGCCTGCGTCAGTGACCTTGGTCACTCTCGCATCTGCCGCGATGGCGCTACCTGAAGCGATGAAGGCGTCGCGCTGCGCGTCGCCCTTCTTGTCCAGATCCGCTTGCGAGGCGATCGTGATCGGTGTGCCCGCCACGTTGACCTCGAGCTCCATGTTCGCGTGCACCAGGCAGAGAATCTTGAAGTTACCGACGGTATCGAAGAGTACGTCGGCGCTGGCGTCCTTCTGCATGACGCCGGAGTTGTAGTAGGCGTGGGGATCGAACACAGTCGTCGAACTTGCGGGATTCGAGGGGTTGAATGCGATTGGGTTGAAGATTACGCCGGGACCCGAGGGGTTCGGGATGATAAGGTCCGGGACCGCCATGGGTTGCGGCGTTCCGGGTACATACGTGGTCGTGTGGATTTCGTTATAAGGATTCGCGAAGTGAAGGGTATCGCCCTTCTGGAT
>JANXYW010000133.1 GCA_025355835.1 Chloroflexota bacterium | reverse complement strand
CCGCGTACCGCTAACCGCCAGGAGATTGACATGCCCGACACGATTAACACCGCACCTCTACGCGGCCCCGTGCTCGCGACGCACGGCATGGTGGCGTCGGAGCACCCGCTCGTGTCGCAGACGGGCGTCGATGTGCTGCGGCGCGGCGGCAATGCGTTCGATGCGGCGCTGGCGATGTCGGCGCTGCTGCCCGTCGTGAAGCCGCATCGCAACCATCTCGGTGGCGATGCGTACATCCTTGTGTACCCGAAGAGCGAGGGCCGCGTGACGGCGATCTGCTCCGGCGGCAAAGCGCCTGCGGCGGCAACGCCGGAGCGCTATCCAGACGGAATACCGGGACACGGCGGCGGCGCTGTGGCGATACCGGGCCTCGTCGACGCGTGGCAGGAGTTCCACGCTCGCTGGTGCTCGATGTCGCTCGCCGATCTGCTGGCGCCGGCGATCGGCTACGCGCGCGACGGGTTCGGCGTATCGCGCGAGCTGGCGCTGAACTTGTCCGCGGCGACCCGGCTGTTCGGGAAGTATCGCGCCATGGCGGACGCACTGTACGTCGACGGCGCGCCGCCGGCGTTTGGATCGGTGCTGCGCCAGCCGCACCTCGCCGACACGCTCGACGGCATCGCCGCGGGCGGGCGCGCGGCGTTCTACGAGGGCGCGATGGGACGACGGATCGCGGACGGCGTGCGGGCTGCGGGCGGGCACATGACCGCCGACGATCTCGCAACGCACCGCGCGGACGTGCTGGAACCGCTGTCGGTCGAGTATCGCGGCCACACCGTCTACGAGACGCCACCCAACTCGCAGGGACTGATCCTCCTCGAAATGCTGAACTTCGTCGAGGAGTACGACCTCGGCGCGTGGGGGCATCTCTCGCCAGACGCTGTGCATCACATGGTCGAGGCGAAGAAGCTGGCGTTCGAGGATCGGCTGCGCTTCGCAGGCGATCCGTCCGTCGTGGCGTTCGAGCCGCAGCGACTGCTGACGAAAGAGTGGGCGGGCGAGCGGCGGGCGGCGATCGATCCGCAGCGCGCGCGGCCGGCAACGGTCGCGGCGGCGACGCACGACACGACGTCGTTCGTCGTAGCGGACAGCGCCGGCAACGTCTGCTCGTTCATCCAGAGCATCTTCGCGAACTGGGGATCGGCCGTGGCGATTCCCGGCACGGGCATCATCATGAACAACCGGATGTGCGGCTTCTCGCTCGACCCGGCCAGCCCGAACGTGCTGGCGCCCGGCAAGCGCACGATGCACACGCTCAACACGTACCTCGTGTTCCGTGGCCTGTCCGCCGAGGCGGGCGGGCGCCCGTACATCATCGGCAACACGCCGGGCGCGGACTTCCAGGTGCAGACGAATCTGCAGGTGATCACCGGCATCATCGACTACGGTCTCGACCCGCAGGCGGCGATCGACGCCGCGCGCTGGGGCGACACGCCGGGCGGCTTGCTCGTCGAAGAGGAGATGCCCGCCGCGACGCAGCGCGAACTCGCGCGGCGCGGCCACGACGTCAAGCCGGTGCCGCGCGCCATGGCGCCGATGGGCCGCGCGCAAGCGATCGTGATCGATCCGGCGACGGGCGTGATGATCGGCGGCAGCGACCCGCGCGGCGAGGGTGCGGCTGTCGGGTGGTGACAAGGACCTCCAGACGGCGAGTGACGGAGACTGACGCGAAATGCTGAGGCAACTCTATGAGAGACACACGTCGTGGCGGGTACCTCTCACGTGCGGAGTCGCTGGGTGATCGTCGCAGCAACGTGCTCAGCGTCAGCTCCGACGCCGAGAAGAATGCCGGAGCCGCGGCAGGACAACCACGGAAAGCCGACGAAGTAGGTTCCACGAAGCGCGCCAATACCGTCGCGGTGCCGAGGCTGACCGCGCGCATCCAGGGCCGCTGGTGGCAGCCAGCTCAGATCGCCGTGGAGCCCCGTGCACCAGATCACGCACGCAATGCCATTCGCCTCGACATCAATAGCGGTCGCGGGAAACGATACGAGCGTCGAGGGGTCAGTGTCGTCCGCATGGTCAGGAGTGGCGTCCGGAGCGGCGAGGCCGCTTCGCTCAATGTACGCGTCGATCTGAGCCTTGATGCGCCGCGACATCTCGTCCGCGAAGCGCACGTGGTCCTGCCGGTCGGCCGCGAAGTGTGCGATCGCGCCGCTGAACCCTTCGAGACGCCCGAGGAGCCGGACGCCCTTCCGTGCAAGCTGGTGATAGCTCACGGAGTGACCGCCGGCGACGCCCGTGATCTGCGGGTTGGGCACCCGCCGCTGGTCATTCGGAACACTGTCGGTGCGCTCGTCGTAGTAGCCCGCAAGGGTGAGCCAGTCAAAGATGTCTCGCCCGCGGTAGCGCCGTGGGACGCGCGGGACGCGGCTTGTTGCGATCCACACCGGTCGCCCGGCGTCGATCAGATCCTCGGCGATCTGGCAGCCCGTCTGCGCGCCGCCGACCAGGAGGACCCCGCCGGGTGGGAGCGCCTCCGCATCGACATACTCGGCTGAGTGCAGTTGGGTCACACGTGTCGGAACCGCCGAGGCGCACTCCGGGACCGAGGGCACGTTGAGCTCACCGGCCGCGGCGACAACGTGCCTGGCGCCTAACGTTTGGCCCTCGTTCGTGCGAAGGATGAAACCGCCATCCTGCTGCTGATTGCACCCCGTGATGGTGGTGTGCTCACGAACGGGGAGTGAAAACGCAGTTCGGTACGCCTCAAAATAGTCGACGAGTTCCTGCGCGGTGACGAACGCGCCTGGATCGCCGGGCAACGCCAGGCCGGGCAAAGCACTCCGTGCAGCGGGCCCGTTCAGGCGAAACGAACGCCAGCGCTGTGTACGCCAGGTTTCTCCTACGCGCCCGCGCTCCACGATGACATGGTCAATGGCTCGGCGGGACAAGGCGTGGCTCAAAGCGAGCCCTGCCTGACCAGCGCCGACGACGACGACGTCCAACGATTCAAACATGCCTGCGTCCAAGGAGTTGAGCCACCATGGCCTCCAGATCCACGAGTCCATTATCCAGATTGCGGCGTGATGCTGCTACGATGTGAGTGGGTTGAAAGCGAAGGATTGGTCGATGTCTGAAACGCATTTACATCTCGATTTGGGCGCGGGCGCGATGATCGGCGGCAGCGACGCGCGCGGCGAAGGCGCGGCCGTCGGGTGGTAAGGTCGTACAGAGGAGTTGGATGGATGACCGCAATGTACACGCCCGGCGATGTCCTGCGAACAGACTCTCCTCTCGCGGCGCTCGGAGAGCTAGATCGGTCTTCGATTGACCCGTTCGTCTCGCCAGGGTTGGAGGAGGGCTATTTTCGTCGGCGCTCAGTTCGATCCGATACAGGCGAGCGTTGGACTCCTCTTCGGCGAGACCGTCGGCGGGGCTGGCGATGCTGCCTGGGTAGGATTGCTTACGTTCGACGAAGCGGCTGAGTTCGCCTGGAAGGTCGAGCAGTGGGATCTCCCGACGCATTTGGGCTGGTGGGCCGTCATGCTCTCAGGGGTCGCTCCACCCGAGAATGCTGCTCGGGTTGAGGATATCCCGACGCCGGGATTCCGTCCGTATCATCGTCTCGATCGTCAACCACTACGAACTTACGCCATGGAACTCAACCCGAACGCCTCGCTCAGTGTGCGGTTCGAGCACGCACTATTCCTGGAGGGGAGACAGCGGCTGGGGGCGGCTGGCGAAGCGCCTCGCTTCGATCGTGACACCAACTGGATCTCGGCGCGCCGATATTCGCCGATCTGAGAACTCGACTTCGCGTCCTCGCCTGCTAGGCTGAGTGCATGAGTGATATGCAGTTCCATTTCTCACCCCGAGCCAATCGCGCGCACGAGATCGCGTGGCAGACGTGGTCAGCTGACGCGTTCGAGCGGGCGGTGCGGGACGACAAGCCGGTGTTGCTTGGCATTTCGGCGGTGTGGTGCCACTGGTGCCACGTGATGGACGAGACCTCGTACTCCGACTCCGGCGTCATCGGGCTGATCAACGACCGCTTCGTGGCGATCCGCGTCGACAACGACCAGCGGCCCGACATCAACGCGCGCTACAACATGGGCGGCTGGCCGACTACGGCGTTCCTGACGCCTGCGGGCGAGGTGATGGCCGGGATGACGTACATCCCGCCGGACCAGATGCGCGACGTGCTCAATCAGGTCAGCACGTACTACAAAGACAACAAAGCATCGATTGAAGAGAAGATCGCGCAGGTCATGCAGAGCCGTGAGCGCGTCGCGGAGAGCGACGGCGGCGGAAGCGACGACGCGCTTTCGGATCAGATCCTGCGCGACGTGCTGCACGCCGCACAGGACGGCTACGACCCCGTGTTCGGCGGCTTCGGCAACGAGCCGAAGTTCCCGCACAGCGACGCTGTCGATCTGCTGCTGCATGTGTACCTGCGCGACGCCGATCGCGACGCACTGCACATGGCGCGCAAGACGCTCGAAGCGATGTGCAAGGGCGGCACGTACGACCAGGAGTGGGGCGGCTTCTATCGCTACTCGACCAAGCGCGACTGGAGCATTCCGCACTACGAGAAGATGCTCGAGGACAACGCGCAGCTCCTCCGCGCGCTGCTGAAGCTCTACCGCATCTCCGAGAACGACGAGCACCGCCGCTACATCGACTTCACAATCGAATATCTCGATGCGTGGCTGAGCGATCCGGAGACAGGCGCCTTCTACGGATCGCAAGACGCCGACGAGGAGCTGTACCCGCTGCCGAACGAAGAGCGGAGAAAGTTCGCGCCGCCGTACGTCGACAAAACCGTGTACACGAGTTGGAACGCGATGGCGATCGCCGCGTACCTCGAGGCATCGTGGACACGGCCGCGCCCGGACTTGCGCGAACGCGCGTTGAAGGCGCTCGACTTCCTGTGGGAGCGGCTGCACACCGACGCCGACGGCATGTACCGATTCCTCGCGCCGGATGGACCGAAGATTCCGGGGCTGCTCGGCGACCAGGCGTGGACGGCGCTTGCCTGCCTCGAAGCGTACGAAGTCGCGGGACGCACGCAGGATCTCGATCGGGCGAAGCAGCTCGCGGCGTTCATGATCGATCGTCTGGCGGTGGACGGCGGCGGCTTTCGCGACACGCCGTCGGAGCACGAGACACTGGGGCGACTCGCGCAACCGCAGACGCCGGTGAAGGAGAACAGCGTTGCTGCGCTGGTGTTCATCCGCCTCGCGCGCCTCACGCACAACGCGCAGTACGAAGCCATCGCGCGGGCGACGCTGGCGCGCTTCGTGCACGTCGCGGACTCGCAGGGCTATTTCGCGTCCGAGTACGCGAAGGCCGTCGATCTGCTGCTGAACCCCGGCGCTGAGGTGAAGATCGTGGCGCTGGCGGGCGACGCCGCAGGGCACACGCTGCACTCCGCCGCGCTCGCGCTGCCGATCGCG
>JANXYW010000069.1 GCA_025355835.1 Chloroflexota bacterium | reverse complement strand
CGAGATTCGGAAATCGATAGCCGCTCCTCGGCGGATGCGCGGAGGAGGCTCGCCGAACAGGCGAGAAGAGGAGCGGCGGATCCGAAAGGAGTGGGGTCCCGGGAAGGGAGTCGATTCTGAAGCGCCGGATGCTTTGGTGGCAACAAGGCGGGGGTCCGGCAGACGAAGAAGAGACTCCGGGGGCGGTTTGGCCGACCGCCCTTCCCAGCAGAACATCGGTAGGGGTTATCCAAGGCACAAGACAGGGAAAGCCGGCACCAGGAGGGGCCGGCTTTTTCGTTGCTCCGTGATCAATCGCCCTCGGCTGCCCTGATTCCGGCTCCGCCCGTTGGAGGGCGAAGCTAGTGTGGCATAGCCGTCCTCGGCTGTGCGTCCGGCTTTGCCGGAGTACACGCGATGGTCAGCGACGCTCGAGCGGGTGCGAGACGCAGCGGTGCAACGCTGCCGGATGAACGATTCGACGCGCATCGCGAATCAGCTCTATTTCGGCCCACCCGACGCCGCGATCACCGTATTGTGCAGCAGCATCGCCCGCGTCATCGGCCCCACGCCGCCGGGCACCGGCGTGATCGCCGAGGCCTTCTCCGCGACGGCATCGTAGTCGACGTCGCCGACGAGCCGCGTCCCCTTCTTCTTCGTGGCGTCCGGAATCGCATTCACGCCAACATCGATGACGACGGCGCCCTCCCGCACCATGTCGGCCGTGATCACACCCGGTCGGCCCATGACGGCGATGAGGATGTCGGCCTGCCGCGTGTACATGCTGATGTCCGGCGTAGCGGTGTGACAGACGGTGACGGTCGCGTTGCCGCCGACGCGCTTCTGCATCAGCAGCCCCGCCAGCGGCTTGCCGACGAGGTTCGAGCGCCCGCAGAGCACGACATGCTTCCCCGCCGGATCGTGGCCCGTGCGGAGCAGCAGCTGAATCACCCCGGCCGGCGTGCACGAGACGAAACCGGGTTCGCCCCGAAAGAGCCTCCCGACGTTGATCGGGTGCAGACCGTCGACATCCTTCTCCGGCGAAACAGCCGCGGTCGCCAGCGTCTCATCGATCTGCGGCGGTAGCGGCAGCTGGACGATGACGCCGTGCCAGCGCGGATCCGCGTTCAAATCGGCCACCATGCCCAGCAGCGCCGCCTGCGAGACATCCGCGGCTACCCGAATCGTCTCGGATCGCATGCCGACCGCGATCGCGTCACGCGTCTTCCCCTTCACGTATGAGGCCGACGACGGATCGTCGCCAACCAGCACCACCGCTAACCCCGGCTCCGTGCCCGCCGCGCGCAGCCGCTCGACGTCGGCGCGCACTTCGTCCAACACCTGCTGCGCGATGGCGTTGCCGTCGATGATCGTCGCGGTCATGGCTGCTCCGTTGAAGGCGTCTCGTGCCGGCTCATTGTATCGGCAGCCTACGTTCGTTCCAGCCGTGCCTCACGTCCCTCCCGCTCGTACAATCGATACATGGAGATGGCAGTCGGAATCGATGTGATCGTAATCTCGCGTGTAGCGAAGGTGCTGAAGCGGCACCCAGACCGCTTCCTTCGCCGCATCTTCACGCCCGAAGAAGTGGCCTTCTGCCGCGGCCGCGTGCACGAACTGGCAGCGCGCTTCGCCGCGAAAGAAGCCGTCATGAAGGCGCTGGGCACCGGTGCTCGCGGCCTCGCCTGGCGCGAGATCGAAGTGCTGCCGAACCGCCGCGGCAAACCGCTCGTCTACCTCCACGGCGATGCGAAGAAGCGCGGCGAAACGATCGGCCTGCGCGGCGTAGACATCAGCCTCACACACGAAGGCGACCTTGCGATCGCCGCCGTCGTCGGCATGGCCGATGCCTCGCCGCTGAATCGCGACGAACATCGATCGTACCTCGTCGGCTGGCTCAAAGAGCAGGGCCGCCTATGAAGATCGTAACAGCAGCGCAGATGCGCGCGCTCGAAGAAGCCGCGGTCGCCGCAGGCACGCCGCTCGACGACCTGATGGAGCAAGCCGGCCTCGCCGTCGCGCAGGAGGCTTGGCTAAGCCTTGGCCTCGTCGAGGGACGGCGCATCCTCGTCCTC
>JANXYW010000454.1 GCA_025355835.1 Chloroflexota bacterium | reverse complement strand
AGCATCACCAATCCGCCGCGGCCCGTGCGCGCATCGGCGAGCTTCGCCTTGATGCGCGACAGTTCGGCATCGCGGCCGACGAACGGCGTGCGGCTGAGCATCAGTCCCGGCTGCTCCGTTTCGTAGATCACCTCGCGCGTGGCGACGGGCGCGGTGAGGCCCTTCAGCTCGAATTCGCCGAGATCGCGGAACGAGAACGCCTGACGGCCGGCGAGGAGCGCCTCGATGACGGCGCTGCAGAGGATCTGGCCGGGGCCAGCGCGATCGCACAGCCGTCGCGCCGTGACGACGGCGGTGCCGAAGTAGTCGCCTTCGTCGCGCAGCGCGTCGCCGGCGTTGATGCCGACGCGGATCGTGATGCGCTCGCCGTGGACGGGGCGGCGCGACGCCTGCTGCATGGTGATCGCGCAGCGCACGGCGTCCGCTGTCGACGCGAACGCGACCATCAGCCCGTCCCCGAGCGACTTCACCTCGGCGCCGCCGTTGGCGCTGACAGCATCGCGCAGGAGCTGGTAGTGCGCTTTGAAGATGCGCTGCGCGTCGTCGTCGCCGGCGCGCTGGAGCAGCTCCGTCGAGCCGACGAGGTCGGAGAAGAGGATCGTGGTGGTGGCGGCGCGGTCTGTGGTCATCGTGCGGCGATTGTAGCAGGGCTGGTGGTTGGTGTTCACCGCAGAGCCGCAGAGGAACGCGGAGGATTGTTGGGGAATGTGTGAACTGAACTGCAGGCGGACGAACGCCGGCGGGCGCACGGGGGCAGCTTGTGGACCTCACCCCGACCCTCTCCGCCCGGCGGAGAGGGAGGTGCGAACGGGGTCTGTGCGTAGAGGCGGACGGTGGTTCTGGTGCGGGCGCGGACGCAACGGGTTGTCTCCTGTCTCGTGGCTCCTACGGCGACTCTGCGAGCGGCGACTCGATGAGCGCCTCTACTAGCAGCCGGGGAGTGCCGCGGAAACGGTCGAGTGTTCGTGGGCGTAGCGGTGGACGGGCGGGGCACCCGCGCTCCATTTTATGTTTTCGCTATCGATCGTGGTGCGCTGAGCGGCGGGCGGTTGTTACACCGCATGCGGCAAGTAGTGCGGCTGCGGCGGTTAGTGCTAGTAGCGCGGCGATGTTGATTTTGTGTTGCGGTGCGGCACTGGCACCGGTGCCGGTGTCGGGCCCTTTGATGATCTGTTGTGGAACGGACGGCTGCGCTGCTGCGGGCGAGGATCCCGCTTCGCTTGGGCGGGTGGTTGGGTTGTCGCCGATGACGAAGTCGAGGGGTTGGATCGTAGCCAGGCAGGCGGAGTTGGGGCGGTTCGGTGGGGCGGCGAGAAACTGCTTGATGATGTTGGTTGCGCAGTCGTACTGCTCGTACGTGACCCCGTGGCCGGAGCTGCGGAACAGGTAGACGAAGCTGCGGGAGAGGTGTTCTGCGGCGAGCTTGCCGTAGCTCGGCGGCGTGATCGGGTCGAACTGGCCATCGAGCACGAGTGCGGGGATGGCGCTGACGACGGCTTCGTTCTCGCGCGGGCGCGGTGCGGGCGTGCCCCATTCGCGGCACAGCAATTGCGCGTCGTTCAGCGCGTCCAGGGTTGACGTGCCGATCTGCGCGTCGATGATCTCTTGGCGGACGCCTTTGTTCGCGGCGACGATCTGGTCGGCGGTGTAGAACGGCGTGTCTTCGTTGCAATCCACTGACGTGCCCATCGCCTCGGCCGAGCCGGCGAACTGAAACGCGAGTTGCTGCGCCAGTATCGCGAGGATGCCGTAGTTGCCGTTGTCGATCTGGTCAATCGCAAACGGCAACACCCGGATCAGTGACGCGTTGTAGAAGGCGCCGAACGCGCCTGACAGCAACGTCCTGCCCGAGATGCGAATCGTGATCGGCTTCCCGCCGGTATCGTTGATCTGAACCTCGATTGGGTGCGCGTTCGCTCGGTCAATCAGATCCCAAGCTTGCTCCTCCAACCGAGGGTACGCGGCGTGACACTTCGTGTCGGCCGTGCAGGAATCGAACAGTTCCCGCAACGAGCGCTGTAGATCCGGCGCCCGGTCCGGGCCGCTGTTCGCTTGCGGCGCGAGCGGCGAATCGAGAATGACGCTGCGAATGTGTTCGGGCGTTTCGCGCACCGCGGCGAGGATGGCGCGTGGGCCATACGACGTGCCGTAGAGATTGTAGTCACCGTACCCGAGCAGGCGCATCATGTCGGCGATGTCGTGCGCGGTTGCGATGCTGCTGTAGGAGTTGAGGTTCACGCCCCGCGCGACCAGTCGATCGCGGCAGGCGAGCAGCGCGGTTCGCGAGGCGGCGCGGGCCTCGGCAGGCGCACGATTCACCGAGAGCGCAGCGAGCAGCAGGTGATCGGTCTCGGGGCAGAAGAGGCCGTCTTGATAGTGGCCGGTGCCGCGCTGGTCGAAGAAGATGAAATCGCGCTCGGACTGGATGAACGCGGCGACGTCCGCCTGGCCGAGGCCCTGTAGTTCGCCATCGAGCGCGGGGAAGCCGGGGCCGCCGGTGACGTACACGACGGGATCGCGCTTCGGCCGCGCGGACGTCGACTTGAGGATCGCGACGGCGATCTTAATCATGCGGCCGTCGTCGCCGCCGCGCGTTTCGGGGACGCTGAGGAATCCGCAGCGGACGTTCTCGGCGCGCTGGCCGTCGGGGATCTTCATGGGACAGGGCGCGTCTTCGAACTTCGGCGCGATGTTCGCGGGCGTCGCTGTCGCGGTGTGCGTCGCGATGCCGGTGAGCGCGAGTATCGCCGAGGCGGCGAAAAGGCTGGCGAGCGTGCGGAGGTTGCGCATGGCGATGGTCCTTCGGTGTGGCGTGTTCGTGTTCGGTGATCGTACTTGGCGCGGGGGTGGGGGGCTATGCGTGGCCCCTCACCTCCGGCCTTCGGCCACCTCATCTCACACAAGGGGGCGAGGAGGAGCGTTTCGGGTTGCGTGCCGGGGTACAAGCGGTCGCGTCAGCCGCGCACCTCACCCGGCGCCTCGGCGCCACCCTCTCCACGTCGTGGAGAGGGGAGCGAATGAAGTGTTGGCCTGGAGGTGGAGATCAGCGCCGCACGGGGGACGCAGCAGGCGTGGAGCCTCGTTCTGTCGGGTTCGCGGCGTGGGCCAATGCGCCGGGGTTATACGACGGTGATCGTGCCGATCATTCCGGCGTCCCTGTGCCCGGCGATCGTGCAGTAGATGTTGTAGGTTCCCGGTTTGGCCGCCTTGAAGATGATTGAGTTGGTCTCGCCTTCCTTCGTGTGTACCGCCAGCATCATTGAAGCGTCGCCGGCCATCGTCGACTCGTGACCCGATCCGTGGCCGCCGCCCTGCGTCATTGACACCATCAGGTCGTCCGAGGCGAGGTCGTGCTCCGTGCCCGCGTCGCTGTTCTTCAGTATGAGCTTCACGGTTTTCCCTGCGGGGATGGTTATGCTGTTCGGCACGAACTTCACGTTCTTGGCCTCGATGGTGATCGTCTCGTCGACCGGCGTATCCGTCTTCGACGAGGCTCCACCGCCGCACGCTGCTGCCCCTGTCAATGCGACGCCCATAACTGCGATTCCAAGTACTCGCTTCCTCACCTGTACGCTCCTTCGCTACGTCTTGTCTGGTTCTGACCCGTTACCGTGAATGTTTTGTGCATGCCTTCGGCGTAGTGGCTTACGGTTGTGTTGTGGATCTGCTCGACGATGTCGCAGGAGAATTCGTAGTTGCCGGGGGTGAGTTGGACGTTCAACGTTTGCTTTTCGCCGTTCGTCAAGGTGCTGCTGCGCGCTACTACTTCTGAACTGCCGTCGGCGTTCTTCCGCATGACGATGAGGTCGTGGGTTTGGCCGGGCATGCTGGTGTCGCGCATGTGGCCGGCTTCGCTTGCGTGCTCGACGAGCAGCGTCACGTCGCCGGCGGTGATCTGTTTGCGCGAGAGGGCGACGCTGAAATTCGACAACTCGACGCGCACTTCGCGCGGGCCGACGGCGGGGGCGCTGGCGAACCAGCCGCGGTCGATGCCGGTGAAGACCAGCAGCGGCACAACGAGGACGATTGCGGCGGCGACCATCGAGAGCGCGGGCGCGGCGTTCGCTGACAAGAAGCCGCCGGATGCTTCGGTGGCGTAGGTGTTGCCGCTGCGCTCGGCGATCTGACGCGCTTTCGAGCGGAGGCGAAGGCTGTTCGCCATGACGGAGACGGAGCTGAACGCCATCGCGGCGCCGGCGATGATCGGGTTGAGCAGACCCAGCGCCGCGATCGGGATGGCGATGACGTTGTAGCCGAACGCCCAGACGAGATTCTGGCGGATCGTGGTGAGCGTGCTGCGGCTGAGCGCGATCGCCTCGGCCACTTTCGAGATGTCGCCGTTGAGCAGTGTGATGTCTCCGGCCTCGATCGCGACGTCGGTGCCGGTGCTCATGGCGATGCCGATTTCGGCTTGCGCGAGCGCGGGGGCATCGTTGACGCCATCGCCGACCATCGCGACGCTGAGGCCTTCGGTCTGTAGCGACTTCACGAGCGCGAGTTTGTCTTCGGGCTGCGCGGACGCCCGATATTCGTGCAGGCCGACTGCTGATGCGACAGCGGCGGCGGCGCGCTCGTTGTCGCCGGTCATCATGATCACGCGGAGGCCGAGCGCCTGCAGTGCGGCGACGGCGCGTGGTGCGTTCTTCTTCACTTCGTCGGCGATGCCGATGACGCCTTCGAGGCGGCCATCGATCGCGGCGAAGATGACGGTGCGGCCCGCGGCTTCGAGGCGATCGAGTTCGGCGTGGGCGGCGGCGTCGATCTCGATGTTGTGTTCGTCGATCATGCGGCGGTTGCCGGCGATGACCCTCACCCCCGCCTGCGGCTGGCCCTCTCCCTCAGGGGGAGAGGGAACGTCGGCTTTCGCGCTTTGCGCTGAGCCCCTCACCCCGGCCTGCGGCCACCCCTCTCCCACTGGGGGAGAGGGAGTGACGATTGCTATGACGCCTCGAGCTGTGATGGATTCGAAATCTGTTGCGGCGGGGAGTTCGTAGCCGGCTTCTATGGCCGCGTCGACGATGGCGCGGCTGAGCGGGTGGTCGCTGTTTTGTTCGGCGGCGGCGACGAGCGTGAGGAGCTGGCCTTCGGGTATGAGGCGCGTCGGGATGACGTCGGTGACTTGCGGGCGGCCTTCGGTGAGCGTGCCGGTCTTGTCCAGGACGATGACGTCGAGCGCACGGGTGCGTTCGAGGACCTCCGCGTTCTTGATGAGGATGCCGCGTTCGGCGCCGATGCCGGTGCCGACCATGATCGCTGTCGGGGTGGCGAGGCCGAGCGCGCAGGGACAGGCGATGACGAGCACGGCGACAGCGGCGCGCATCGCCGTGATCCACTGGCTGTCGCTCCAGACGTGCGCGGGCGTGGTGAACAATCCCCACGCGAGAAACGTGCCCATCGCGATGACGATGACGACCGGCACGAAGACGGCGGCGACCTGATCGACGAGCTTCTGGATCGGCGCCTTGGAGCCCTGCGCCTCCTCGACCATCTTCGCCATGCGCGAGAGCATCGTGCCTTCGCCGACGGCGGTCGCCTCGACGCGCACGACGCCGTTCTGGTTGACGGTGCTGCCGATCACGCGATCGCCCGCGCGCTTTTCGACGGGGATCGACTCGCCGGTGATCATCGCCTCATCGAGCGTACTGTGGCCGTCGCGGACGACGCCATCGACGGCGACTTTCTCGCCGGGGCGCACGACGAAGATATCGCCGACGCGCACCTGTTCGATCGGCACTTCGACCTCCGCGCCGTCGCGAATGACGCGCGCCGACTTCGCGGAAAGGCCGAGCAGCGCCGAGATGGCGGACGACGCCGCGCCCTTCGAGCGCTCTTCGAAATACTTGCCGAGCGTGATGAATACGAGGACGGCGGCCGACGTGTCGAAGAACATGTCGTAGGGTTTATCGAACACGACGACCCAGAATCCGAACGCGTACGCGGCGCTCGTGCCGAGCGCGATCAGCACATCCATGTTGGGATTCAGGTGCCGCAGCGACGCGATGCTGCCCTTGTAGTAGCGCCAGCCGAGTACGACCTGGATCGGCGTCGCCAGCGCGAGGACGATCCACGCGTGCAGCCGCATGTCGCCGGCGATGTAGATGCCGGCGATGTCCATCGACATGGCGAGCACAACCGTCGGGACGCCGAGGACTGCACCGAAGATGACGAGCATCAACGTGCGGCGCGCGTGGTCCTCGCGTCCGCTGCCGCGCGAGCGATCGGGCGCGACGGGCTTCGCGGCGTAGCCGGCTTTCTCGACGGCGGCGATCAGCGTCTCGACGGGGACGGCAGCGTCCGACGTGACGAGCGCCGTTTCGGAAGCGAAGTTGACGTTCGCGGTTTCGACGCCGTCGATCTTGGCGAGCGCGCGCTCGACGCGACGGACGCAGGAGGCGCAGGTCATGCCGGTGATGTCTAGGGTGGTTGTTTGCATGGTCGTCGGTCGTCAGTCTTCGGTCGTCGGTTGGTACAGGTCTTCAGACCTGTCTGTAGTTAGTTGTCGGAGCCTCGCCCCGGCCTTCGGCCACCTCTCTCCACAGCGTGGAGAGGGGATCACATGAGGGGGTGTTCTTGAGGGCGGATCACGGGGTTACGCTGCGACTACAGCTTCGTAGCCTTCTTCTTCTACTGCGGCGATGATCGCTTGCTCGTCGAAGTCGCCTTCGACGTTCGCGGAGTTTGTTGCGAGGTCGACGTTCGTTGTTGTTACGCCCGTGACGTTCTTGATCGCCTCGGTGACGTGATGGACGCAGTTGTCGCAGGTCATGCCGGTTACGGTGAATGTTGTGGTCTTCATCGCTGGTCTCCTCGTCTGTTCGTGGATAGTGCCTGGTGACTCGTGGATAGCAGTCGTCGCGCGGTTACTTGCCGGCCATTTCGTAGAGTTCGCTGAGTTCGCTGAGGACGGCGTCGTCGCGGCCTTCGCGGATGCCTTCCACGACGCAGGTGTGGAGATGGCCGGCGAGCATGATCGACTCCATCTTCTCGATGGCGCGGCGGACGGCGTAGGTCTGCTTGAGCACGTCGACGCAGTACTTGTCGGCTTCGACCATGCGGCGGATGCCGTCGAGGTGGCCGTCGATGAAGTTGAGGCGTTTGAGGACGTCGGATTTGGTTTCGTCGCGCATCGATCCCCCATACCCCCTGGGTAGGGGTCTAATGCAGACTAACTCCTGGTCTTCGAAGCTGTCAAGGGATTCACCACGGAGGCGCGGAGACACGGAGATTTGCGGGGGATGGATTCACCGCAGAGCCGCAGAGGAACGCAGAGAACGATGTTGTTGGGATTCACCACAGAGGGTACGGAGAGCACGGAGGTTTTGTTTGGAGGGATTCCCGGCGCGTTGAGGCGGTTTGTGGCGGCGTGCGCGCACGAGGGCATTCTACGGAATGCCGCTACGCGGACGGACGTATCGGGATCGGGACGGGCGGGTCGCTACGTGGCTTCGCGGCGATCTTCAACATGCGGATGCTCCCTGATCGTATGTCCGGCAATGATCCGATACCATTCCCGCAATGGCTCGTTCCAGCGGCTCCAGGAATGTAGTAGTACCGGTACGAGAGGCTCGTTGACCGGACGCCGACACGCGCCCAGACAGCGAGCCCCGAACGTCGTTCGGGGCCTTTTCTTGCCAGAAGTCACAACAGGACGAATCACCGTATGACCAGCCCCGACGACCAGCGACCAGCGACCAGCGACCAGATGGCCAAGGCGTACGAGCCGCAGACGACGGAAGATCGCGTGTACGAGTTCTGGGAGACGCGCGGATACTTCAAGGGGCGGATTCCGGAGCCGGGATCGGCGGCGGCGGGGCGCGATCCGTTCTGCATCATCATGCCGCCGCCGAACGTCACGGGCGAGTTGCATATCGGCCACGCGCTGACGGATACGGTCGAGGACATCCTGGTCCGCTGGCACCGCATGTTGGGCGATCCGACGCTGTGGGTGCCGGGCATCGACCACGCCGGCATCGCGACGCAGAACGTCGTCGAGAAACAGCTCGCGAAGGAAGGGATGACGCGCCACGACCTCGGGCGCGAGGAGTTCGAGAAGCGCGTCTGGGCGTGGGTTGGACGCGTGCGGCCGATCATCGGCAACCAGCACCGGCGGCTCGGCGCGTCCGCCGACTGGTCGAGCGAAGTGTTCACGCTCGATGACACGCCGCAACGCGCGGTGCGCACGACGTTCAAGAAGATGTTCGACGACGGGCTGATCTATCGCGGCGAGCGGCTGATCAACTGGTGCCCTCGCTGCCGAACGGCGCTGAGCGATCTCGAGGTCGATCACGAAGAGCAGCAGGGCAATCTCTGGTACCTTCGCTACCCCGTCGTCGATGGCAAGAACGCCGATGGTTCGCCGCGGCTGACGGGCGAGCACATCACCGTCGCGACGACGCGGCCGGAGACGTACGTCGGCGACACAGCGGTTGCCGTGAACCCGAAAGACGATCGCTACACGAGCTGGATCGGCCGCACCGTGATGTTGCCGGTGATCCTGCGCGAGATCCCCGTGCTGGCCGATGCAGCGATCGAGATGGACTTCGGGACGGGCGCCGTGAAGGTGACGCCGGGGCACGACCCGACCGACTTCGAGATTGGCCAGCGTCATGGGCTGCCGATCATCAACGTCATGAACAAAGACGCGACAATGAACGAGCCGGCGGGGCCGTACGCGGGGCTCGATCGCTACGAGGCGCGCGCGACGATGCTGCGCGATCTCGAAGAGCTGGGCTACCTCGAAAAGACGGAACCGCACACGCTGCAGATCTCGACGTGCAACCGCTGCCACACCGTGATCGAGCCGCTGATGTCGTGGCAGTGGTTCGTGAAGATGACGCCGCTGGCGAAGCCGGGCATCGACGTGGTGCGCGAGGGGCGGATCAAGTTCGTGCCGGAGCGGTTCGAGCGCATCTATTTGAATTGGATGGAGAACATCCGCGACTGGTGCGTCAGCCGGCAGCTGTGGTGGGGGCACCGCATCCCCGTCTGGTACAGCGCCGACGAAGACGGCGACCGGATCATCGTGACGCTGCCGGATCAAAGCGACCCCACTGCGCCGCCGCGCGTCGCGACGTACAACGAGATCCGGAAGAGCGGCGTTTCGCACGACACGATTCTTCGGCTCGCGAC
>JANXYW010000448.1 GCA_025355835.1 Chloroflexota bacterium | reverse complement strand
GAAAGGCACGCCTCGATCAACCTCAGCGTCTCGTCCGGCAGTGCCGAATCGATAAGTTCGCGCAGCGCGTATCGGACGATCGTCGCAGCCGTCCAGAACAGGTACGCGGCAAGCAGCACCGCCACGATCGGGTCGAAGATGTGTCGCCCCGTGATGCCGACGAGCACGAGTCCCGCTCCAACGGCGACCGCTTGTACGACGTTTGTCGTCAGATGCCTGGCGTCCGACGCGATCGCCACCGACCCCGTGATCCGCGCCGCCCGCCGCGAGTACGCTCCAACGCCGAGATTCACGGCGGCAGTGATGCCCACGGCGATCAGCGACGGCACCACGACGATATCGACATCATGCGTCAGCGCGCGCCGAATCGCCGCAACGGCGATGAACACCGCGCCGGCGGCGATCAGCCCCGCTTGCGAGATCGCCGCGAGGCTCTCGGCTTTGCCGTGGCCGTACGGATGTTCCTCATCGGCCGGTTGCAACGCGAGGCGCACGGTGATGACCGCGAGCGCCGATGCGAGCAGGTCCTCCGCGCTGTCGACGCCATCGCCGAGCAGCGCGATCGATCCGAACGCCAGCCCCACGCCGACCTTCAGCGCCATCAGCAGCGCGTTCGAAACAAGCGAGAGCATCGCCGCGCGCGTCGCGAGGTCGGTTGCGAAGAGTCTGCGGCGGGCCGAAGCGATCATCGACATCGGATCAGGATACCGCCGCCAGCCAGCACGATCGCGCGATCGATCGCGTCAAACCGCGACTGCCTCGCGTTCGCTGCCGAGCAGTTCGCGGCTCAGTGCTTCGCGCTCCGTCTGTTCGCGTTCGGCGCGATCCCACAAGAACAGCAGCGGGAATGCGAAGGTGGCCGTCATCACCGCGAACACCAGGAACAATGCGCGCAGCCCGAACTGATCCGCGACGACGCCGCCGATCGGCTCGCAGATCGCCAGCATGCCGCTTGCGACGACGCTCTGCACCGAAAGGATCGTTGCCCTTCGTTCGCTGGGGATGCGATTGTTCACGTACGTCGCGACGATCGGCATCTGCATGCCCGCCGTCAGCCCCATGCCCAGGAATCCGACAGCCGCCCAGCCGTGATCGATGCCCGCCAGCGCAAGATTCGCACCGATGAGCAGCACCGGCAGCGCCAGAAATGCGGCACGCTGCCCCATTCGTGACACGAACTGATACGCCAGCAACGCCGCCACGATGCCCGCCGCACGAACCGGCGCCTGCCACAACCCAAGGTCGCCGGTTCCGACGCCATAGTGATGGAGAAACGGCTGCTGGAAGATCAGCGGCGTGAACGTCCCCGCCCAGACGATGCCGCTGAAGAAGATGATGTTGCGCAACGGCGCGTGCCGCCAGACATCGCGGATGCCGGTCATCAGCGTCTGCAAGTATCGATCCGGCTCGTGCTCGCCGCGCTTCGACTCGTGCATGGAGAGCGCGACCGGCACTGCGAGCAGTGCGACGCCGGCGCTGAGCATGATCGGGAGCTGGTAGCTCGTCGCCTCCGCGAGCGGTGCGCCGATGATGATCGCGAGCAGCACGCTCAGCGAGCGCAGCGCAGTCAAACGGCTGTTGATCTTTTGGAAATTGTCTTCGCGACCCACGGCTTGCAGACTGTCGTACAACAGCGCCATGTCTGCGCCGCTCTGGAACGTCAGCGCCAGCCCCCACGTGCCGTAGGAAAGGAGCAATACCGGATAGCTGTCCGCGATCGCGAAGATGAACACCGCCACGGCGAACAGCGAACTCCCCAGCACGAGCGAAAAACGCCGCCCGAATCGATCGGCGATCGCGCCCGTTGGAACTTCCGCCAGCACGATGAGGACGAAGAACGGCGCGTCCATCAGCGTGATCTGGGTCAACGAGAGGCCGCGTTTTACTTGCAGGTACACAACCCAGATCGGCCACCAGAGCTGGAACTCCATCAGGAAGCGATAGAGGTACGACTTCCAGATGTTGCTTTCGTGCGCCATGTCTTCGCGTATCCGCGCGAGCAAGTCCATGGCGTCGAGTATATCGATGGCGGCGCCGTCCCAGACAGAAAGAGGGGCTCCACAGAGCCCCTCTTGTCAATCTCCGGTTCGCGACGCCCTTAGCGCGGGGCGAAGATGAAGATGCCGGGTGCGTACGTGTTCGTGGAACCGGCGAAGAGCTGCACGACAATCACCCAGACGGCGAATCCGGCGGCCGTAGCGATCAGCGCCTTGCCAGCCGGAGCGTCCGTCGCCGACTGAACGGCGATCAGCGTCGCGCCGAATGTGAGCCCCAACGCCGCTAATCCGATGCCGTAGTCGAGCCCGGGGATCACCATGCCAACGGTCAGCGCCAGCGGCGCCGCCGCAAAGCCCATCACGCGGATCAGCTCGTTGACATCGGCCCGCGCGCGAAACACCTGCGTCAGCATCACGTACGT
>JANXYW010000365.1 GCA_025355835.1 Chloroflexota bacterium | reverse complement strand
CGCTGGTCGCTGGTCGCTGGTCGCTGGCTGGTTGGCCGGGCTAGCCACGACGGGCACGCGTCGGTCGTCGGTCTCCGGTCGTCGGTCGTCGGGGCAACTCGGGTTAGCCACGAAGGGCACGAAGGGGCGCGAAGGTTGGGTTGGTCGCTGGTCGCTGGTCGCTGGTTGATTGGCCACGATGGCGCGGCGAGTGAGATGAGTGGCGTGATGAGCGGCGGCAGTTTGCGGCGTACGACGTTGCTGGCTGCGCGATCGTCCGTGCGCGGTTTGAGACTGATGTGCGGTGTGGGCGTAGCGCTGCGTCCTGCACGAGGCAACAAGAATCTCTCCCGATGATGTATCTGGCGAACCGTGTGCGTTTGACGAAGTGTCTAAGATCCAGAGCGTCCTGAGTTTTCGGTCTCCGACGTGCGTACTGGCTTCACCGCGGTGTGCGCCCTCCCTAGCCGCGGTACAGATGCAATCGTGTGACGATGCGGTCTGTGTGAAGCCGTCCGGAGCCCCTTAGGACAAGGGGGATGATACGCGTGTGCCGTGAGGTGATCAAGGCTTTTATGACGACTGACGGCAGAGAATTTCTCCCTTTCCACAGCATCGCTGCGCCCGCGTGCGGACGAAATTCCGGTTGCGGTTTTCGCTCAGATGTGATCCGCGCATAACGTCAGTGTTATTGTTCGGAGTTCACGGTTTGCAGTTTGCAGTGCACAGTTTGTTGTCGGTGTTTGTGGTTGTAGTTCTTCGCGCGGTCGTCTGCGTGGCGCGGTGATTACTTCAGTGGAAGAGAATAGCGCGTGAGTGTGCGAGAGGTTGGTGGTGTGGACGCTCGTGCCTTGCGTGATGATAGCGTGCTGCGGCGCTGGGTCGATGTGCTGCGGCGGCATCGCGTGTATCGCGACGTGTTCGAGATCGCGTTGGTCGCGCTCGCGTTTCTGTTGTATTTCCTTGTGCGCGGTGCGGTGGTCGATCGGCAGAGCGAGGCGTTCGCGAACGCAAATCACGTGATCGATTTCGAGCGCGCGATTGGCATCTTCTGGGAACCGCGGCTGCAAGAGATCGTGCTGCATCGTCAGTGGCTGATCTCGCTGTTCAACTTCATCTACTTCTGGTTGGACTTTCCGCTGATCGTCGCGATGGGCATGTGGATGTATTTCTTCCGCCGGCACGAATACACGATCGCACGCGACGCGATCTTGTTGTCGGGCGCGATCAGCCTCGTGATCTACACGTTCTTTCCGGTGATGCCGCCGCGGCTGTTGCCGACGGGCGAGTTCGTGGGGACGATCGAGAAGTACAACGACCTGAGCTATCAAGCGCAGTCGCTGGGCGCGTTCGTCAACCCGTACGCCGCAGTGCCGAGTTTGCACTTCGGGTGGGCGATGATCATCGGCGGCCTGATCTTCGTGACGATGCGGCAGCCGCTGCTGCGGGCGTTCGGGCTGCTGCTGCCGTGGGCGCAGCTAGCCGCGATCGTATTCACGGCCAATCATTACATAGTAGATGCGGCGGTCGGGTGCGCCGTGTGCGTGGTGGGGCTGGCGCTGGCGCTGGCGATGCAGCGCTGGGTGTATCCGTGGGTAGGTTCTAGGTTCTAGGTTATAGGTTATAGATGCAGAAGGGGCGCCCGAGCGGGCGCCCCTTCGTTTTCGGCGTTGAACGAAGCCGGGCTACCTGCAGAAGTTTTCGGGGTCGAAGCGGCAGGAGTTCGTCCCGATGAAGTTGTGGACGATGTCCTTCTGCTTATCCCACTCCGTGTACGGAAAGTCGAGTACACGCGTCCACGATGCGAGGCCGATGGTGCCCTCGGGCAGGTCATTGTCGTGCGCCATGACGACGCGGTTGTCGTGGTTATCGATGTGGTTGTTGGCCTCATCCTTGAGCTGCTTGATGACGTCGGTACAGGCGGCGTCGCCGCTCTTACAGTTCCAGCCGATGAAGAGGCCGGAGTGCTCCAGGATGTGCGGGATACCGTCGCGCGGCATTTCGACTTCGTCCGGGTACACATCGGGATCGGCCGGGATGTTGACGATGTTGCCGCCGCCGATATCGACGCCGCGCTGGACGTTGAGGTGCTTGCCGGAGGATGGCGGATTGCTGTTGTAGCAGTTCGATGGCACGGTCGGCGTTGTGTCGACGGTGCCGTGCGCCGATGGTGTGCTCGGGCTGGGCGTCGCGGACGGTACCGATGTTGATGTCGTGGCCGGCGTCGTGCTGCCGCTCGGCGTGCCGCCGCCGCCGATGATCGTGAGCTTCGCGGATTCGGACTGCGGGATGCCCTCGCAGAACGGCGTCATCTGGTGTCCGGCGAAATTGCCGGGAAAGTGCGAGCGGCCTTGCGTCTGCACCCACGTGCCGGGGATAGACGTGCTCTGATCCTGCTCTGCCTTCTCGGATGCGGTGAGGCTGCTGCCGCCGGAGTTCGACTGGATGATGAGGTAGACGATGAGACCGGCGATGAGCACGATGCCACCGGCGATGGCGAGCGCCATCGTCGGGAAGCCGCTGTCGCCGGCGACCTTCACGGGCGTGCGGCGAGACGGAGGCGCTCCGCCGGCGCTCGTCTGCTGTTTGCGATCGGCCCGGCGTTGTTCTCGGCTCATCAGTCTCTGTTCTCCTCATGTGTCTTAGATCGTCGCGGCATTATGACAGGCTGAGCCTTGTTATCCACAGATTTCACAGATGAGCACAGATTGGGTTGGGGGAACCACGGATTTCGCGGATTTCGCGGAAGGGGGATGGGTCCACAGATTTCACAGATGAGCACAGATTCGGCGAAGGGAACCGCAGATTGCGCAGATTGCGCAGATTGGAAGAAGGGGGCCACGAAGAACACGAAGGGGCACGAAGGAGGGCCGAAACAAGAATTGCGACGATGACACGGATTCGGCCGGGCAGGGATTGCAGATTGTTGGAGGATGTAGTCTTTCCCGCCGCTCGAGAACCTCCGTCCGCGCTCCCATGCCCGATTCTGGCGACTAACCCACGAACGTCCCCCAAACTAATCTGTGTCCATCTGTGAAATCTGTGGATGATCGCGCGGATCTACTCGCACCACCAGGCGAGGGCTACGAGGCCGGGGCCGGTGTGGACGCCCATGACCTGCGTGAATTCGGTGGTGTAGGACTCGGCGATGTTGAGGCGCTGCTGGGCGGACGCGAGCAAGCGCTCGGCGTCGGCGGGGGCGTTAGCGTGGTGGATGGCGAGGTGCGTCGGCCGGCCGGCGGTGTCGGCGGCGAGTAGATCGATCATGCGCCCCAGCGCGCGCGGGCGTGTGCGTGTGCGCGCGACGAGCTTGATGCCGCCGGCGCTGAACCGGACGATCGGCTTCAGCTGGATGAGTCCCGCGGCCCACGCGGCGACGCGCGGGACGCGGCCGCTGCGCGCGAGGTATGACAGCGTGTCGAGCATCGCGAGCAGCGTGACGCAGCCGGACATCGCTTCTGCGCGCGCGGTGACGTCATCGATC
>JANXYW010000399.1 GCA_025355835.1 Chloroflexota bacterium | reverse complement strand
TGCAGATCGCGGCACACCTGCTGCAATTCGTCGTGCATCTGCACGTTGATCGCATTCAGCTTCTCCGGCCGATGCAGTGTCACCGTCATCAGCCCCGGTAGCTCCGCGTCCCGCTCCACCCGCACCGTCTCAAGAGCCATGACAAATCTCCTTCGCATCTCCGCTTCGCTGCTTGCCGCCGAGGCCATACACCCACTATCCGGCTTGCGCGCGCTATGGTCGAATTGCCCGCGTAGTCGGTTCTCGAGGGAGGCCGGACCATATCGCGTCCTGCCGGCCATTCTTGTCGGGCGAAACGGCGGCGCTATGCGCGGCGGGCTGCCAACAGCCGGGGGCGGGGAATGGTGCCCTTGACACACCCACGATTCTGCCTTAAAATGGGGGTACAAGGAGCGATGAAATGCACCGCGAACCCACCCGAAAAGGCGATCTGGTTACTCTCACTGACGGCACGTTGACCGAGGCTGACGCGCGCGCGATGTTCGAGCGGATGCGCTGGCCGAATGGCCCCGTCTGCACGTTCAACGATTGCGGCGGCTCCGAGATTTACCGTCTCGTGGTCGCCGGTAAGACGCTCAAGAGCGGTCGCGTGGTCGGCCCGCGCGAACTGTTCAAGTGCAAGGCTTGCCGTCGTCAGTTCAGCGTCACGAAGGGAACCGCGTTCGAGGATTCCAAGATTCCGCTGCGGACGTGGCTCACCGTCATGTACCGCATGTGCTCGTCCAAGAAGTCCGTTTCGGCCCGCCAGATTGAGCGCGAGTTCGGCCTGTCGCACCGCGCGGCTTGGTTCATGTGCCACCGCATCCGCTGGATGATGACGGACAAGAACCCTGACCGGCTGTTCGGCACGGTTGAGGCTGACGAAACCTACGTCGGCGGCAAGCACCGAGGCCCGCAACGCAAGGCCACGACCGAATCGCGGCGACTCGCCTACCATTCCAAGACGCCGGTATTCGGCATGGTGGAGCGCGACGGCGACGTGCGCGCGATGGTCATGCCGAAGGTCAGCCAGAAGAACGTCGAGCACACGATCTGGAACAACGTTGACCGCGCCAACACGCAGCTGATGACCGACGAGCACCCCGTCTACTTCCACATGGCGAAGATGCTGCCGCACGGTGTCATCCGCCACGAGAGCGAGTACGTGCGCGGCGAAGTCCACACGAACACGATCGAATCGTTCTGGGCGATTCTCAAGCGCGGGCTGGTCGGCACGTACCACCACGTAGACGCGGGCTACCTGAACATGTACGTCAACGAGTACGAGTTCCGGCACAACAGCCGGAAGGTCAGCGACCGCGAGCGGTTCTTGAAGCTGGCTTCGCAGGCTTCCGACGGGCGGCTGATGTGGTACGTGAAGCCGGAGCCTGACGAGGAGCCTTCTTAACGCCCTTGTACTCGTCGAACTCTTTGCCTTGGAGGTATGGCCCCGCTTCGATGGCACGTTTGACCGCTTCCTCGAAAGACATGGGGTAGAGCGAGAGCGGTTTTGCTTTCGGCTTTTTCTCAGGTGCCATCGTTCCCCCATCGTATCAGTCCCTCAGATAGTCGGTGTACAGATCTTCACGGACATACACGTTGTTCAAGTAGGTCGCCGCGTAATCAACCCCATGCGCAACAACTGCCGCGTCACCTGAGTACTGTTTTCCTCTATAGAAAACAGACGGTGAACCAAGAGAAAAGTTATTCTCAAACTGAACGTGTTCCGCTGGCCCGACGTTTTCCAAAATGAACACACCAGCACGCGATCGCCAGTCATCAATCTTTCGCCTTTGGGCCTCTAAATCGGTCGATTCAAACGTCTCGACAGCCACCACGAATCCCTCTCTCGCGAGATCCGCCTTCATCTGCTGGATCTCTTTGTACTCCGTCTTTACCCGAAGGATTTCACGTAGATGTCTGCGTTCAGTAAGCGACACTCGCTCTAGGCGGTGTGGTGCCGCGATCAGATTGACGAGAAACACAGGCGCAAAGATGAGCACTAGGGCACCGACGAGTGCGACCCCCCACTGCGCTTCGGCTACCATCTGTCCACGCCCCGCGATCCACAAAAACAAGAGTAGGGCGAGAACGTAAGAGAATGCCGCGCCTGTGAATTGGAGGCGGGAGCGCACGGTGAGCCCGAGAAAATCAAGGGTGTCAGAAAGTGCTCGACGCGCTGCCCTACCCCAGTAGTTACGCATTCAACTAGCATGACAGCCTCGGGTGGGTGTGTCAAAGTGACCATTCCCCGGGGGCGGCTGTCCTACATCGCTTCTTTCTCCCCTTCCCTCCCTTCGTGCCACTTTCGTGTTCTTCGTGGCTCCCGTCCCTCACCCAATCCGCGAAATCCGCGTAATCCGTGGTTCCCCGCGTTCGCCCTGAGGTGACTCCCCGCGTCGGTTGGGGTTATCCAGGCGTTCCCGGGGCACTGGCAATGAATGCTGCGGGCTGCCAACAGCCGGGGGCGGCTGTCCTACATCGCTTCTTTCTCCCCTTCCCTCCCTTCGTGCCACTTTCGTGTTCTTCGTGGTTCCCGTCCCCCTCTGCGAAATCTGCGCAATCTGCGGTTCCAACCTCTCGTCAACCAATCCGTGAAATCCACGTAATCCGTGGTTCCCCGCGTTAGCCCTTAGGCGACTCCCCGCGTCAAGCGAACCAACATTGTGTGCAAGCACCCCGGTATACTTCCTTCGGAATCGGCCCACGCACGCCGATACACATTCGTCCGAACTCCGCGCTTCGCAGCATCACGCTGCAAGGCGCGATTGCCCTTCGGCCGCGCGGCATGGAGGCCTCGCGGGTACTGTCCCTTTCGCAGGAAGCGCGTGTCGATCTGTGGGCTTGTGACGAGAGACTGGACGAGATGACCGACACACCTCCGAACTCCAGCGACGAGGCCATTACGCAAGCGGCAGCCATCATCGCCCGCGCCCTCAAAGAGGCCGAGGTGATCATCGCCACAGACCGCGATGCACGTGCCGCCGCCGTCCCGCCCGAAGTGGTCGAGACGATGGAGCGATTCAGCGACATCCTCGCTCGCCTCGTCGATCACACCGAATCGCTCGCGACGCGCATGTCTGATCTCACGGGGAGCGTCGCCAAGCTGGCCGAGGCGCAGGCCGCCCAAGCGGCGCAACTGCCAGCCGAGGTCGCGAAGCCGCATCTCCCCGATCTCGAACCCGCGTTCGCAGCGGGTGGCGAAGGCATCGACGTCACGATCGCCGCCGTCCCCGGCTTCCAGGGATTGATGGAGATCCAGCGCGCGCTCGTTCGCCTGCCGCAGGTGCAGTCCGCCGCCGTCCGCCGCTACCAGGACGACGAGGCCGCGATCCAGCTCGTGCTTACGCAGCCAATGACCGCTGCGGCGATCGCCGAAGGCGTCACGTCCGGCACCGGCAAGCGCATTTTCGTCGACGAAGCCCGCCCCGACGCGCTCCGCCTCCGCCTCCGCTTCCTCAACGGCGCCTGATCCTCTGTCCGCCCAAGAGCACGAGAATCACCTGTAGCGCGGGCTTTTCAGCCCGCGCGGGCCTCGCAGTGTGCGTCGCCTGGCCATCCGCCGTGGCGCCCGCGCCATCAACCTCGTCCGCCACTCGCGATGTACCCTGCGACCATGCACGTACCGCTCGCCACGTCCGAGGCGGCCTGCGCCGGCCACGCGCCGGAGAACACGCTCGCGGGCATCGAACTGGCGATTCGCCTCAGCGCAGACGCTATCGAGATTGACGTGCACTGCACGTCTGACGGCGTACCTCTGCTGCTGCACAACAAGACCGTCGACAGCACAACCGACGCCACCGGCAACGCGCACGAACGTGCATGGCTTCAGCCTGAGATGCTGATTAGCTGAAGCGCTGATACGCTGACAGGCTTCGCCGCTGCGCTAACGCCCCTATTGCTCGGCGTCGCAGGACTCCATCAGATCCGTGAGGATCTCCTTCGAATCCGCGTCCGCGTCTCGCGTCAGCAACTCGCCGCCCATCATCTGCACCGATTGCTCGGAGCCACCGCGAGCGAACAGCTCGCTGGCACGGGCGAAGTTGTCGCATGCGGAAGGCAAGGCCGCGCTGGATGTCGCGCTGCCACCGTCGCGGGTGGCCAGCACCATCACGACCAACGCCATCGCGAGGACCGCCATCGTCAGGGAGATCGTGCGCACGTTTCGCCGCATATCGCTTCCTTCCGGGAGATCTCCGGGATCTCCCTATGATCTTCGGTCTACGGGCCCTCCTCCGTGAGGCCCACTGGGGCAAGCAGGCAGCCGACGAAGCGGAATGTAGCCTTCGTACCTTCTGCGAGGCCCACTCGAAGCCGATCATTCTGTAGGCCCTTTCGTGAGCGTGATTGCTGCTGCTCATACGGCGCACCGCTCGCCATGGCTGGGACGTGCGATGAAGTTCGGACACCGGCTCTCCGTCCGTGCCGCAACAGCGATTCTCGTCGTCTCGGTGCTCGCCGCGACCGGCTTCATCGTTGCGACCACGCGCGCCAGCGCGAACCGCCACCAGACCGCCAGCCGGGAAGCGACGCGGGCGATCAACAACAGCGGCCATTACGAGGACGCGCTCGGATCGGTGTACGACGAGTGGATCACCGTCATCGCGTACTTCCTGCAGAAAGACCCCGCGTTCCTCGATCGTTTCGCTGCGTCGCGCAACAGAGCCGATACGGCGCTGACGGCGCTGCGCGACGACGCGGTCCTGCACGATCCGGCCGACGCTCCGCGTCTCGATGCGTTGATCCAGATGCACAGCCAGTTCTCCGGCGGAGATCAGGAGGTTATCGCCGCGATCAGCAGCGGCGACCTCGCCAGCGCGATCAACATTGCCACCAACTCCGGACTCATCGACAGGTCCGAACAACTCCTCGCAGACCTGGGCGGCCGAATCACCGACCAGCGCGCCGCACTTCGTACCGCGCAGGACGATCAGCAGGCCGCCGAAGCTTCGACGCTCCGCTGGTCGCTCGGCATCGGCGCGATGTCCGCGCTCATGATGCTCGCAATCGGTCTCGCCGCGTTCGAATGGATCGGCCGGCCGCTGCGACGCGCCAGCGCAGTCACGCGCGCCATCGCCGCCGGCGATCTCACGGCGCAGGTGGAGCGCTCCGGTCCCGCCGAACTCGCCAACCTCGCGACCGACGTGAACAGCATGGCCGCGGCGCTGATCCATCGCTCCGAAGAACTCAACGCGTACCTCGCGAAGAACCTCGAGGCGCGCACCGCGGACCTTGAGCGCGCAAACGGCGAGCTGGCGCGCGAGGTGGACGTGCGCAAGCGCGCCGAGGAGACGCTTGCGCGCGCGCTCGAAGTCGAACACGAATTAGAAGAACATCTCCGTCATCAGGCGTTTCACGACCCGCTCACGGATCTGGCGAATCGTGTGCGCTTCATGGATCGGCTTGAACACGGATTGCAGCACGCGTCGCGGCGCGCGGCCGGCCTCGCCGTGCTGTTCATCGATCTCGACGACTTCAAGTCCGTCAACGACAGCCTCGGCCATCCCGCAGGCGACCAGCTTCTTATCGCGGTTGCCGCGCGCCTCCAGTCGTGTCTGCGCCCCGGCGATACGGCGGCTCGGCTCGGCGGCGACGAATTCGCCATTCTGCTCGAAGAACTCGGTGACACGGATCACGCCATCTCCGTTGCCACGCGGATGATCGATGTGCTCCGCGTACCCATGGAGCTGAGCGGCACCGAAGTGTTCGTACGCGGAAGCATCGGCATCGCCATCAGCACCGCGGTCTCGACGGCCGACGAGCTGCTTCGGCGCGCCGATGTCGCGATGTACTCCGCAAAGTCCGACGGCAAAGGCCAGTTCGCCATCTACCGCGCCAGCATGGAGACATCGATGCTCGGCCATCTGCAACTCGCGGGTGAGCTACAGAGGGCGGTCGAGCGCGGCGAGCTCGTCGTCCACTATCAGCCCAGCGTCGTCCTCAGTTCGCAAAAGATCGCCGGCGTCGAAGCGCTCGTGCGTTGGCAACACCCAACGCGTGGGCTGCTTCTTCCGGGCGAGTTCATCCATATCGCCGAAGAGACCGGCCTCATCGTCACGATCGGGCGGTGGGTGCTGCGAGAATCGTGCTTCCAGGCGCGCAGCTGGCAGACCGAATATCCGTCCGATCCGCCGCTCACGATCGCCGTCAATGTCTCGGCGCGGCAGATCCACCAGCCCGGCCTCGTCGAAGTCGTCGCCGAAGCATTGCGCGATTCGGGCTTGCCACCCAACTCGCTCATACTCGAGATCACGGAGAGCCTCGTCATGCAGAACGCCGAACTCGCGATCGAGCGACTGCACGAACTGAAGGCGCTCGGCGTGCGTCTCGCCATCGACGACTTCGGCACGGGCTACTCGTCGCTTAGCTACCTGCGCCGCTTCCCCGTCGACATCCTCAAGATCGATAAGTCGTTCGTCGATGGCGTCGGCGAACACGGCAAGGAACGCGAACTCGCGCAGTCGATCATCGAGCTGGGCCAAACGCTCAATCTCGAGATCGTCGCCGAGGGCGTCGAACGCGCCGACCAGCTCGGCTGGCTGAAGTCGCGCAATTGCGACCTCGCCCAGGGTTTCCTCTTCGCCCAGGCCATCAGCGCCGACTCCATCCGCGCGCTCCTGAGCGAAACCGCCGGCGGCGCCATGCCCGTAGAAGAGCAGTCGGCGTAGGCGCCGGTCGTCGGTCGTCAGTCGTCGGTCGTCGGTCGTCGGTCGTCGGTCGTCAGTCGTCGGTCGTCGGTCGTCGGTCGTCGGTCGTCGGTCGTCGGTCGTCGGGGGAAGGTTCACCACAGAGGCACAGAGGCACAGAGGTTTGTTTGGGGGAAGTAGCTGAGAGCTCCCGCCTCGTCACGTGCATCGGTCGTCCCGAACGAGACGCGAAGCGCGTGGCATAGCCGTCCCGGCTGTGTGGCCGGCAAAGCCGGACCGACGCTCGCCAAAATCCTGTCACAATCTACGATCGCGTGCGCGCTCTCTGCATCGGGCGCCAACCCAATCTGCGAAATCTGTGAAATCTGTGGTTCCCCCTCCCCATTCGTGCCGCAACCAATCCGTGCAATCCGCGAAATCCTTGTTCCCTTTCCCCTTCGTGTCCTTCGTGGTTCCCGTCCCCACCCCAACTAATCCGTGCAATCCGCGAAATCCTTGTTCCCTCCCCCTTCGTGCCCTTCGTCTCCTTCGTGGTTCCCGTTCCCACCCCAACTAATCCGTGCAATCCGCGAAATCCGTGGTTCCGTCCCCCGCCTCCAACCTCTATCCTCCCGAAGATGCACCTCCGCGACCTCGCCCTCACCAACTTCCGCAACTACGCGAAGCAGGAACTCGATCTCGCTCCCGGTGCGATCCTTCTGCTCGGTCAGAACGCGCAGGGCAAGACGAATCTGCTCGAGGCCGTCTTTCTCCTCGCCACCGGCCGCTCCGAACGCGC
>JANXYW010000379.1 GCA_025355835.1 Chloroflexota bacterium | reverse complement strand
CAGGCGAAATAGAGCGCGGGCGCCCCGCCCGTTTCACCTTGCGACGAGCCCCCGTGCCAGTGTCATGCTGAGAGGTTGTGAGTTTATTCCGAAACTGAGTTCGATCGGTCGAATTTCGAATCTGTGACGCCACGCGAATCGAGCGGGATCGGTATTTCTTCACAAGCTCTGAGCAAAGCGAAGCATCTTGCTCGAACCAGACCTAGTGCCAGTCGCAGCTAGATCCTTCGCGTTGCTCAGGAAGACAGCTGGCGCGCCCCCCTCTCCGCCGGGCGGAGAGGGTCGGGGTGAGGTCCCACAGCGCGAGACCTACACCGCCGCCGCACCCAACCCACGCACCCGTTCGTACAACTCCAAGAGATCGTCCGGGATCGCTACGGCGTGGTGGCGCAGTTCGCGACGCACCGTTCGCACCTCCAGCGCTCGCCCCACGAAACGCGCGAGGGGCTCCACCGCACCCTCCGGATCCGCCTGTAGCGCCGGATACTCGACGCAGATCGCATCGAGCCCGTGCTCGGCGATGATCTCCAGCAGGCGCTCGTACTGCACGCGCCAGACATGTTTGACGGCGCTCTCGGCGTCGTCGCCGCCCTGCGCGAAATACGTCAGCGTCGACGCCACAACCTCAGCCGGACTGCGCAGGCAGACGATGATGCGCGGCCGCTCGGGCAACATCTCCAGCCACGGCTCCAGCGTCCACGAGAGCCGCGGGTCCTTCCACGCCGGTGTCGCCGTCTTCACCAGATCGCGCATGTAATCCGCGTACTGCGTCGCCGCATCACGGATCTGCTGGCGCGTAGCCGTCGTGAACCACTCGCCGACGCCTGCCGCTTTGAGGATCGCGTCGTTGATCATGATCAACATGCGCTCCTCGAAGTAGCCTTGCGTGTTGTGCTCGTCCGGGGCGATGAGGTCGTGTCCGACGGACAGCCCGGCCTCGTGCAGCAGTTGGGCGACGGCGCTGGTGCCCGAGCGGCCGCTCCCTGTGATCAGAAACATCGTGCTACCACCGGTCGCGACGCACGTACTCGTCCCACGGCAGTCGCGCTGCCTGTGGGATCGACTGCTGCGGCTTCGATTTATAGCCGAACGCCACCACGATGCAGACGCGCCACGCCTCCGGCAGCCCAAGCGTGTCCCGCGCGCACTCCACATGATGCATGCTGATCGGGCAAGAGCCTAGATCCTCGCTCCACGCGGCGATCATCATGTTCTGCGCCGCGCGTCCCGCGTCGAACTCACCGCGCGTGCCAACATCTGTCAGCGCGACGGCGACGATCAGCGGGGCCGTTGGGATCCACGCCGCGAAATCGCCGCACTTGGCGATCGCCGCCTTCTGCTCGGGATCCTGAATGATCACGAACCGGCACGGCTGCACGTTCTTCGAGCTGCCCGCCATCCGCCCCGCCTGCACGATGCGCCGCACGGTCTCCTCGGGTATCGCCTGCTCCGTGAACGAACGCGAATCCCGTTTCGTAACGATCGTCTTGTACGTATCCATGTTCGCCTCCAATCTCCACGAGTATGCCGACCGGCCCGCTTCCGGGCAACGCTGGATCACAGCCGCCCCGTGGGCGATGATTGCGGCATGGCACGATACGGCTTCACCTTCCCCTTCGACGGTCTGCCGCTACACGCGCACAAAGATGCGCTGCAGGAAGCTGAACGCATCGGCTACACCGATGCATGGTCGGCCGAGATCGACGGTGTCGATTGCTTCACGCCTCTCGGCATGGCCGCCGCGTGGACGGAGAGGCTCAACTTCGGCACGGCGATCGCCAACGTCTACACGCGCGCGCCGATCGCGCTCGCTATCTCGGCGAACGCCGTGGCGGAAGCCGCGCCGGGGCGTTTCGCGCTGGGCATCGGCGCCGGTTCGTCCGTCATCGTGGAGCAATGGGGCGGCGTCCCGTTCGAGATGCCGTATCGCAAAGTGCGCGACGTCAACCGTCTGCTCAAGCAGGCATTCACGGGCGAGAAGGTCGTCGCCGAACTCGAAACGGTGCGATCGAACGGCTTCCGCCTCTCGCGACGCCTTGCGCCTTCGCCGCAGATCTACATCGCGGCGCTGCGCGAACGCATGTTGCGCCTCGCCGGCGCAGAGTCCGATGGCGCGATCATCAACTGGCTCGGCGCGAACGACGTGCCGAAGGCCGTCGCCGCCGCTCACGCCGGCGCGCGCAAGGCGGGAAAGGATCCAGCCAAGGTCGAAATCGTCTGCCGCATCTTCGTCTGCATGACCGACGACGCGGCGCTGGTGGATTTCCTCGGCCGGCGGATGATCGCCGCGTACCTCAACGTCCCGGTCTACGCCGCCTTCCACGAATGGCTGGGCCGCGGCGAGGCGCTGCGTCCCATGTGGGAAGCGTGGTCGTCCGGCGATCGCAAAGCCGCGACGGCAGCGATTCCGAAGCAGGCGATCGAAGACCTGCTCATCTACGGCGATGCCGACACCTGCCGCCGCAAGATCCAAGCCTACGTCGATGCGGGCGTCACCGTCCCCGTCCTGAACTTCATCCCCTACGCGCCTGGCGCCGAGCAGCGAGCCGAACAGTCGATCGAAATGCTCCGCGCCCTCGCGCCTCGCTAGCGCCAGACAACGGCATGTGAAGACCCTAGCGCGGCGTGGCGAAGGCCTTCGTCAGCCCCCTCCACATCCTCCGTGCTCCCTGTGTCCTCTGTGGTGAAATCGTTCAGCGCGTTTGTACAACGCGCCGCAAAATCCTCCGCGCCCTCTGCGACTCCGTGGTGAAAACGAGGCGCTACGCCAGAGCGTACGCGCGATCTAGCTCGAAGCGCACCGTCATCTCCTTCGGCCCGCCCGGCACCAACACCGCACCCGCGTCGCCTTCGATGCGCATCGCCTTGATGCGCGGCAGCAGCGTCTGCAACACGATCTGCGTCTCCAGACGCGCAAGCGGCGCGCCGAGGCAGTAGTGGATCCCCTGTCCAAAACCCAGATGTCGGTTCGGATCGCGATCAATCACGAAGTCTTCGGCGCGGTCGAACGCTTTCTCGTCGTGATTCGCCGATGCGATGAGCACCAGCAGGCGGTCGTCCTTCGGAATCGTCACGCCGTGCACTTCGACATCGCGCGTCACGCGCCGAAACGTCGCCGGAAACGGCGGATAGTAACGCAGCGTCTCCTCGATCATCGATGGGATCAGCTCCGGGTGTTCTTTCAGCTGTCCGAGCACCTCCGGGAACGCCGTGAACACACGCGCGACGTTCACGATCACGCCCGTCGTCGTCTCGTTGCCGGCGACCAGCAGCACGCGGCAGATCACCAGCAAATCCGACTGGCTGAGTTGGCTGCCGTCTTCGTCCTTCGCATGGATCAGCGCGCTCAGCAGGTTGTCCTCCGGTGCGGCGCGCAGTTTGTCCAGCTGCGTTGAGAAGTACGCATCGAACTCGCGGTTGATCTCGTCGAGCGCATTCGTCGCCGGCTCGAACAGCGACGACGCCACATTCTCGATGATCGCATCCGACCAGCGCTTGAACGTAGCCATGTCGCCGTCCTGCACACCGAGCATCGCAGCGATCACCATCACCGGCAGCGGATACGCGATACCAGCGATGAAGTCGGCCGTCTCGCCCTCCAGCATCCGGTCGACCATGATCTTGCAATTCTCTTCGATCGCGCTCCGCTGCTGCTCGATGACGCGCGGCGTGAACGCCCCGGTGAGCAGGCCGCGCATCCGCGTGTGAATCGGCGGGTCGTCGAACAGAATCGTCGGCGGTCGGCTCTCGCCCTCGGCTGGCGCCTGCCCCACCTCTGACGAGAACGTCTGCGGGTCGCGGATAATGCGCAGCGCATCTTCGTACGTCGTCACCATCCACATGTTGCTGCCCGGAGGCTTGAACACGGGCGCATTTTGCCGCAGCCCCGCGAACATCGGGAACGGATTGCCCATCATCTCTGGGTTGTCGAAAAACGTGAACGGCGCTTGTGGTGCGCTCACTGTGCCTCCAAGCTTCGGCGAAGACCAATATTTCGCCTGAGACAAACTATCTCGGCGCCCACATCGCTGTCAAGCCTAGCAGGCTGAGCGCCGACCGGGTGCCTCTCGCAGCTCGCGGGCGTTTAGCCCGCGTCGTGTAGCGGTAGTCGCGGTCATGCATTCCCGCAAGACTCTCCATGGCCTCCGTGACCTGGTGAACTTGGGCATGCGTTCCGTGTGCTCCCGTAGGATCAATACCTCAAGAACGCGGCTATCCCGCGATCCGCCATGTCCTCACTGGCCTTCGGCGCCAGAAAGTGCACCTGCGCGTCAGTCGTCATCGCGGAGCGCACAGCGTTCTCGACGATATCCTCCGTTTGCCACAGCGTCTCCCCGCACAGCGGGCAGAACTTCATCTGCGACACCGCCAGGTAGTGGCCCTCGGGGCATTGCACGCCCGCACGAGTCTTCCCCTCTGGAAGCACTAGCATGTGGACCCGTCCCTCGCCGACGGCTCGCAACGTGCCATCCCAGCCGACTGACGCATGGCCGCCGCTTTCCGCTTCCGTAACCAACTCCGCTATCAACTCGTGATCCTTCGCCTCGCGCGCTTCGACCTCGATGGCCTGCACGCGCTTCACCACGTCCGCCGCAACCGCGAACATCTCCATCGGCATCGTCGCCACCACCGAGCGGGCGAGCGCTGTCGGGAGCATCCGCCGGAGCACCGCGAGCGCTTCGTCCGGCCCAGCCAGCACCAGCGCATGGATCGGCCGCGACCGGTCGATCGCCCACACATGCTCGATCGTCCGCCGCGCGTGTTCTTGGAGATGATGCTCACGATGCCGCGCGTAGTTCGCCTGCGCCCAGCCGCCCACCGCCGATCGCCCGATGACGTCGCCGTGCAGCGTCACCTCCTCTTCCACCGTGCTCAGCACAACGGTAATGATCCGCGCGTGATCCTTGTCGAACATCAGGACGCAGTAGCGGCTATGCTCATCCAGGGCGGCGATCAGCGGGCTCAGCACCGGCCGCGGCTCGAACCGCGCCATCGATCGCATCGGGAACTGGAGCGGGATCACGGTGCGCAACCCGCCAGGGCCGCTAAAGAACATAGCGACCGACCGCCCCGGCGCCTGCTCCCAGCCGCGCACTTCGTCCGTGACGCCAGCCATCTCATACTCCATGCGGCCCCGCGTCCACTGATCGAACGGTTGCGCATGGAGCGGCTTCCACAGATTCATCAGCACCGCCTCGTACCCTTCGCGGCTCGCGCTGGCCGGATCGATGTCCAAATACACCGTCAGCACACCCTCGTCACTGTGATAGCCGACGAGATGATGCACGGTACTGTCGTAGTGGCCATCGTCCAGCAGCGTCCCGCGAATCTCGTTCTGCATTGCTCACCTCCGCACCTAACCCACCCGATCGTAGGCGCTCACAAGGTCGTGCCGCATGGGCCGAACGCACCCATCCGCCGTGACATTCGGCCTCGTGCAAGAGACTCCTGCGGCATCAGGGGCAACGGACAGCTACAATCGAAAACATCCGAAACGCGGACCCGGCGGCGGCTCGAACGCGGCGAGAGGGGCCATTCAGTGGCAGAGGAAGACGCGGTTCCCGCGCTCGACATGATGAATTACGGCATGTACGTCATCGGCTCGCACGGGCCGATGGGGCGCAACGTCATGGCCGCGCACTGGCTCATGCAGGTGTCGTTCAAGCCGCGCATGGTCGCCCTATCGATCGAGAACGACGCCCGCACGCTTGCCAACATCCGTGAGACGCGCGTATTCAGCGTCAACGTCATGGGCGACGATAGCCGCGAGCTGATCGCCGGCTTCCTGCAACCGGCGGACCCGTCGAAGGTACTGGGCCGCAGCGGGACGCCGGGCGTCGTCGATAAACTCGCCGGCGTCGCCCATAAGACCATGGCCAGCGGCTGTCCCGTACTGAAGGACGCGCTCGCATGGTTCGAGTGCGAGGTGGAGGGCGGGCTTCCGACGGGCGACCACACGCTCGTCGTCGGCCGCATCACCGATGGTGGCCAGATCAACACGGGCAAGCCGTTGCGCGATGACGACCTTGGCTGGACGTACTCAGGCTGAGAGCTCGCAGAGAACGCGATATCGTGCTTTCGGCTTGCTTCAATGGTCGCGCAGAAGCGTGCAGCATAGTTGCCTTCGGCTGTGCGGCCGGCAAAGCCCGATCGACGCGGTACCATCCTCGTTCGGCAGCTTCTCAACGAATCCAGCGAAGGGCGTACGATAGGGACGGTCCGAAATCAGGACGCCGACTTCGCCGTCATGCCGCCCGCGGCACTGACTTCAGCCGCGATCTGCTGCGATGCCGCGGTGCTAAACGTGCGCGGGTTGGCCACGTAGCGGTCGAGGAACAGCGCCATGATGGCGGCGGCCTGCCGGCCGAACTCCGGCGTCGCGTCGAAGGCGTGCGGCGCGTCGGCATAGACGTGCAGTTCCGCTTTCGCGCCGGCATCGATCAGCGCCCGATACATCCGGAAGCTCGCTTCGTCCGGCACGAGCTCATCCTTGTTGCCGGTAATCAGCAGCGTCGGCGGGAAGTTCGCGCTGGCGTAGTCGATCGGACTCGCCGCGCGAGCAGTCTCCACCGTGTAGCCGCGGCCGAAAAGAAACGACAATTCTTCACGCAAAGGCTGATTGTGCGCGTAGAGCTGCGCCGGCGCGTAGAACGCGATGCTGGCCGCGACATGCGTCGACACGCCGGCGTTCCCGCCATCGCCCTCGAATTCGGCAACATTCTGCGTGCCCGCAAGCATCAGCGACAGGTGCGCACCGGCCGAGTTGCCCGAGACAGAGATCTTCTCCGCGTCGATGCCTAGCCGTTCCGCGTTCGCGCGCATCCAGCGCAACGCCGCCTTCACGTCATGGATTTGCGCCGGCCACTTCGACTCGCCCGCCAACCGATACTCGGTCGCCACACAGACATAGCCGATGCGGCCCAGCAAGATGCCGTATCCGTGCAGTTGCGACCGGTCGCCGTTGACCCAGCCTCCACCGTGCACCAGCAGTACCGCCGGGCGGGCCGTCCCCGCTTGTGGCGGCATGTAGACGTTGCACTTCAAGTCGCGCCCGCCGCCGCGCCCAAACACCACATCGCTCTCGACCGTCACACGACCCGCCTGCGGCTCTGCCATCATCGCCTCCAATTGCTGCTATCGAACGTTCGACACTACGACGAAAACGGGGTGTCCGTCAACTAGCCCCAGCCAGATCCGGCGCCTAAAATGACCCGCCAAGCCGCTCATGGCCGCAGGATCCCGGGTACGGGGAGCCTCGCCGGAAGCGGACATTCGAGGAAAGAGGAATTCATGGCCCGCAAGAACGGCACCCGCGCCAGCGATCCGCCCGCAGCGACGTACATGTTTAGCCTACAGGCGCAATACGCTAACAAACCCGGGATGCTGGCGAAGATCGCCACCGCCGTAGGCGAATGCGGCGGCAACATTGGCGATATCGACGTGGTGCGCTCCTCCGGCAACACCATCGTCCGTGAAATCAGCGTCTCCGCCCGCGATAGCGACCACGCCCGCGAGATCGTCGAGAAGGTACGCGCGGTCAAGGGCGTGAGCATCAAGAGCGTCGCCGACCGTGTGTTCATGAGCCACCGCGGCGGCAAGATCGAAATCCGCAACAAAGTGCCCGTTACGTCGCGCCGCGACCTCTCCGTCGTCTACACACCCGGTGTCGCGCGCGTCTGCCTCGCCATCGATAAGGATCCGGACGCCGCGTACAACCTCACAATCAAGGGCAACACCGTCGCCGTCGTCTCCGACGGCACCGCCATTCTGGGCTTGGGCGACCTCGGCCCACGCGCCGCGATGCCCGTGATGGAGGGCAAGGCGATGCTCTTCAAGGCGTTCGGCGGCGTCGATGCCTGGCCCATCTGCCTCGACACGAAGGACCCGGACGAGATCATCGCCATCACGAAGGCGATCGCGCCCGGCTTCGGCGGCATCAATCTCGAGGATATCTCCGCTCCGCGCTGCTTCTACATCGAGGAGACGCTCAAGAAGGAGCTGGATATCCCTGTCTTCCACGACGACCAGCACGGCACGGCCGTCGTCGTCCTCGCCGCCATTCTCAACGCAACGCGCATCGTTAAGAAGGACATCACGGACCTCAAGGTCGTCGTGCTCGGCGTCGGTGCGGCCGGCGTCGCCTGCACGAAGATCCTCATGTCGGCCGGCGTCACGAACATCGTCGGTGTCGACCGCACCGGCATCATTCACAAGGGCCGCGCCGAGGGCATGAACTTCATGAAGGAGTGGTTCGCCGAAAACACGAACCGCGAGGGCGTCAGCGGCAGCGTCAGCGATGCCATGGAGGGCGCCGACGTCTTCCTGGGCCTGGCCGGCCCGAACATGATCACCGTCGAAGACGTGAAGAAGATGAACCGCGACCCCATCGTCTTCGCCATGGCCAACCCTGACCCCGAGATTCGCCCTGAGCTGGCCGCACCGCACGTCGCCGTCATGGCCACCGGCCGCTCCGACTTCCCAAACCAGATCAACAACGTGCTCTGCTTCCCCGGCCTCTTCCGCGGCGTCTTCGATGTGCGCGCGCGAGAGATCAACGAAGAGATGAAGCTGGCCGCGGCGCAGGCCATCGCCGCCGCCGTCAGCAGGACGGAGCTCAGCTCGGAGTACATCATCCCGAGCGTGTTCCACCCGACGGTGTTCAAGAACGTCGCCCGCGACGTCGCCGCCGCCGCCATCGCAACCGGCGTCGCCGAAGTGGAGCGCCGAGCAGTCACGTCGTTCCTCTAGAGATGGAACGGATCACAGCCACCCTCGGCTGTGGCTCTCGTACACCGGCCATTCGCGAGTATCACAGAACGGGCGTCGCATGACGCCCGTTCTTCGTTTGTCTGAGAGCCCGTGAAACGATCCGCTATGGGTCCGGAATCGAACTCAGCGGGGGCTGCAGCGGGATCGGGTTCGCGCAGGTCGAGCCGTTGCGCCCGAACACCGTCTGCACATCCTTGATGTCGATGTCGAAGTCCGGCGCGATGTTCGGCTCCAGGTCGTAGAACCGGTTGTAGTTCAACTGCCCGAAGAACTGTCCGTACCGGAACGCCGCGCTCTGGTCGTCCTGCACGTCTACCACACAGTCGAGGTTGAGGTCGCCCTCCAGCATCCGGATGGTCAGCGCCGCATCCTTGCAGTCCGGCACCAGTCCACCCGCCGGTGCCTCGTTGTTCCCATAGGTGACGTTCAGCCGGTCGTTGTACGGCTTGCCCAGCGTGTCCGCCAGTTCACA
>JANXYW010000364.1 GCA_025355835.1 Chloroflexota bacterium | reverse complement strand
CCGACGCTCGCGCGCTACGAGTTGCAGCACGATGACGCTGGCGGCGTCGCACAGCGCAACGAGCAACTCGCGAAGCTCTTCATCGAGAAGATGGAGGATTTGCGGAAGCAGGCTTCGGAGCAGCGGCTGCCGACGGTGCTGCTCACGCACGTCACCGTCACCGGCACGACCGTCAAGGCGCATCGCATCTCACCGCGCGACGACGTTGTGATCCCGCGCGGGGCGTTCCCCGATTTCGAACTGACGGTCGTCGGCCACATCCACAAGGCGGAGCAGCTCGGCGGCGCGCACTTCTACTACGCCGGCGGGCTCGACCGTATGGATGTTGGCGAGCGCGACTACGAGCCGCGCGTGCTGCTCGCGGATATCGGGCCGGCGGGCGTGCGCGCGATCACGTCGCTGCCGCTCGATCCGACGCCGTTTGCGGCGATCGTTGCGTCGGACGAGGAGGGGCTCGTTGCGGCGCGCGCGCGGACGGAGCGCCCGGACGATACGCTCGTGAAACTGACGCTCGAAGTGGCGCAGGGCACGTATCTGGCGCCGCTGCTCGATAGGGCGCGCCAGCTGTTTCCGCGTTTGTACGGGAATGTCGATTGCGCGTGGACGGACATCGCGCCGCTTGTACCGTCGGTCGCGGGGCTGAATCCAGCGAACGTCGAGGAGACGGTGCGCCGCTATCTCGAAGAGCAACAGATGCCAGACGACGAGCGCATCGCGCTTCTGGAACTCGTCACGGAGTTGCGCGCTGTGCCGGCGGGAGTCGACGAATGATTCCGCTGAGCGTCCGCATGAAGGGCTGGATGCGCTACCGCGACGAGCAGGTCGCGGATTTCGGCGGCGGCAGCCTCATCGCGATCTGCGGCGAGAACGGCGCGGGCAAGTCGTCGATCTTCGACGCGATCACGTTCGCGCTGTATGGGCTACATCGCCTGGGGAAGATGCACGCGGACCAGCTGATCTCGCAGGATATGGATCGGCTGTCCGTCGAGTTCGAATTCGACGCAAGCGGCCAGCGCTATCTTGTGCGCCGCAGCCGCGGTCACAAAGACTCGGAGCGCGACCAGAGCCTGTGGATCTGGGACGAGGGCGCGCGCGACTGGACGCAAGTGCCCGGTACCGAGAAAGAAGACGCGCTGAAGCGAGCGATAGAACACGTCGTGCGGCTCTCGCCGGAAGCGTTCACATCGTCGTTTCTGTTGCAGCAGGGCGCGGCGACGGAGTTTCTGGACGCCGACCCGAAGCCGCGGTTCGACATCATCAGTAGTCTCATCGGGCTCAAAGAGTACGAGGCGCTCGAGAAGCGCGCGCGCGACGCGCACAAGATCGAAAAGGTGATCCTCGACAAGCTCACCGAGGATCTTCGCGGCTTCGAGGGCGTCGACGAGGACGCGATCGTGCGGCTGCGTGAGGGCGTCGCGGCGGAGACGAAGCGCGAGTTGGACGCTGCGCTCGCTGCGCAAGCGGGGCGTGTGCAGCTCGCCGATGCGCAGCGGCATGCGCGGCTGGTGGCGGAGATCGCCGCGCTCGATCTACAGATCGCCGGTGCGGGCGCGCTGATCGCAGACAAGGATCAAATCGAGCGCGACGCGGCGCTGTTCGAAACACTGAACAGCGCGATCGACAGCGTGCAGCGTGTCGCCGCATCACTGATGGATGCGGATCGCGCCGCCGCGGTGGCCGCAGATGCGGACGCAAAGGCGGCGACGATCGATGTCGGTGCGTTGACGGCCGCTCATGCGGTGGCCGCGACGCAGAGCGAGGCTGCGGACATCGCGGCGAAGAAGAATGAGCGTGAACACGCTACCGCGACGAAGAGCGAGCGCGAGGCGTACGATTTCGCGCAACTCGCGGCTTCGGTGCTGCAGGGGCGGGCCCAGATCGCCGGGTTCGACGAACAGGTGAAGCAGCTCGATCCGCAACTGCGCGAGCTGTCGGCCGCGCGCAAGACCGTCGAGCGTGACACGGCGGCGGCTGCGAAGGTTATCGAACAGGCCGAAAGCGCATTCGCAGTGGAACAGAAGGCCGCTGCCGAGGCCCGCGCGATGGCCTCGGCGCTGAAGGAGCAGCTCGCCGAGCGGAAGGCCGCCGCGAAGGAATCGACGTGCGCGCGTTGCGGGCAAGCGATCGACAAGAAGGCGGCCAAGGGGCAGATTGACGATCTTACGGCGAGGCTCGCTGCTTCGCAACAAGAAGCGATCGCGGCGGGCGCGTCGGAGAAGCGCGCGATGGCGCTGCGCGTCGAAGCGCGCAAGCGGCACGAGGCGATCGTCACGGGCGCGAAAATTGGCGAGCAGCAACTGCATCGTGTTGAAGCGCAGCACGGCGCGGCGACTGCCGAGCGCGAGCGAACGGCGACTGCATTGGCGTCGCACGAAGCGAAACTGAATGGCCGGATGAAGGACGTCGCTTCGGCGGAGAAGGCGCACACGTCGGCGAAGGAGCAGCTCGACGCCCTACGACGCGCACTCGATGACGTGCGACGAGAACTCGAGGCGGCGCGGACGGCCGAAGCCGCGGCCCGCGATGCG
>JANXYW010000324.1 GCA_025355835.1 Chloroflexota bacterium | reverse complement strand
CACGAACGCGAACACGGCTGCAACCACCACGAACGCGATGAGGACGATTGCCGTCTCCAGGCCCGTGATGCCGTGTTCGTTGCGCACACCGCGCAGGAACTCCTTGATACGCTTCATGCCACTCCTCCTGATTCGAACATTGACGCATCACGTGCGCCGTTAATTGGATACGGCAATCCTTGCGCGGGTACTCGCTTGGTGCACTTCTGGCACTGAAGAAATGTTCGGATGGGGTAAAACCCTCGCCCACGGTGATTGCACCCGACTTCAGCGGGTGCAGGCATCCACGAGAGCGGTGTCGTGGTCGAGGGCCCGATCATGCCAGCGACGTAGGGGATTCCCTGACTGCAAGCAGACCCGCCAGGTGGCGGGTCTGTTCGTGCTGCAGGCTGTGTGCTGCGTGCGTCAGTTGAGGTTGATAATGGTCGCGGCCATGGAGGCCGGTGTGGTGCGCTGAATCACCATGAACGAGCCGGAAGGCGGCTTGACTTCCAGCGTGAACGTCTTGTTCGCCGGGATCGCCATGCCTGCATTCTGCGTGAGGTCGACGCTGACCTCGAGAAGCTCGCCCTGTTCAAGCAATTTGTCGGCGTTGCCCGTGATCGTCGTCGCTGTGTACACAACGCTGTTTAATGTGAAGGCGCTGTCGATGTAGGAGATCACGGTGCGATTGCTCGTGGCGGCAGGGTCCAAGTTCACGCTGTCCCCTCCCGCGGCGAGTGTGACGTCGAATGTGATCCTGGTTGCTTGCGTGCCATTCGATGTGGCGATGACGCCGCCCGTCAGTTCCATCGTTCCCCGCGTCTTGGACAGACCGGCGTAGACCGTCTCTTTCGCCCGCTCCGAACTGAACAGACCTGTGCTCAGCACGACGAAGGCGAAGACCGCCGCGACCACCACGAACGCAATGAGGACGATCGCCGTTTCGAGGCCGGTGATGCCGCGCTCTTCCCGTATTCGCCGGATCAACTGCTGCATCCGCTTCATGGCTACACCACTTTCCGCTCGCGGAGATCGCTCCGTGGCCGTTCCCCTGGCTTCTACGCTCCGGCATCTCGTTGGTGCTGGTAGCGATTCCTTGTACGAAGAGAGGTTCGTTCCCTTAGGTGAACCCGAGCACGGTGATTCCACCCGACTTCGCCAGGTGCAGGCACCTACGCCGAAGCTGCGGCGGCGGAGAATCTCACGCCATTCGTGGCACTGACCTAGGGATTTCACGATCACGAGCGTAGGGATACTCGCGGGCGCCAACGCGGACCGCGATGGTGAACCGGATCTCGTCGCCGCGCCGGCCGTGCGCTCGCATCCGGCGCACCTCCCGTTAATACGTATATTCCCGTATGTACGTGAACCTGTGCGGGCCGATAAACGCAGAGAATACTATGCAGGAAACACAGAACCGCATCCGCGTCCTGGTGGTGGAGGCCGATAGCCTCCTTCGTGACATGCTGCGCACCGTTCTGGGCGCGGAGCCGCGGCTACACCTCGTCGGCGCCACAGGCGACGCGGCCGAAGCGATCGCGCTGGCGTCGTCGGAGAAGGCGGAAGTCACCCTCGTGGGACTGGATAGCAACAGCGAGCACGACGCACTGAGCGTCGCGCAGGCCATCTCGGCATCGCGCACTGCCTCGAAAATCGTCTTCCTTGGGGAGAACCCTGATCGGCGCACGCTTGCTGCGTTGCCTGCGTTCCGTGCTGCCGGCTGGTCGTATCTTCTGCGGCAGTCCGTCACCGACGTGGCCACGCTGGTACGCGCTATCGACGGCGCGGCGATGGGCCTCGTCGTCCTGGACCCGACGGTCGTCCAGAGCCTCGGGCGGCGCGAGACGCGGCTCTCCGCGCTCACAAAGCGCCAACTCGAAGTGCTTTCGCTGATGGCCAAGGGCAACAACAACGCCGCCATCGCGAAGTCACTGGTGCTCGAAGAGAAGTCCGTCGAGAACCACATCAACGCCATCTTCGGCCAACTCAACCTCAACCGCGACAACGCGGCACATCCCCGCGTGAAGGCCGTCCTGCTGTACCTGCAGGAGACGCTCGGAAGCTCCGGCGACGACGCCGAAATCTCCCGAGACAGCCGCCGCGCTGCATAGGTATCCGACCCACGGGTAGTCCACGAGCCGCATGCATCGGGTGCGGCCTTTTTGCCGCCCGGTGCATGTTCGCCGTGTGGCAGGGCGGATGCGCCACACCTCGATTCTTTCACAGCGATTGAGGATGCCCCTCGGCGAAGGCGCTAGCGCGTCCGTCTCCCGGGCTGCGGCGCGAGACGCCACCGAGCGCCACGCGGCCAATGCGCGAGCTGTAGTTCGTACAAACGCGTGGCAGGATGTTCAGCGGTGGTGGCGCTAGCGCGTCGTTAGGCTGCGTGCTGCGCGCCGTCCTCGTCGGACGGCGCCGGCTCGGCTGCCGACTGCGTGTCCGCGCCAAGAGCACTGACTTCGGCAGAGATGGCAACGTTGCCCTCGCGCCGGTCCACCGCCAGGTAGCCCTGCAGTCGGTCTAGCGTACCCTGGTGCGCCAAGATGAGCCCTTCATCGAAGTCGGCATCGCCCACGGCGGAAAGGATGCTCAGCATGATCTGCGATCCCGCTCGCGTGAGCGTCAGGTCGCATTGGCGCGCGTCTGCGGCCTGTAGCGCGCGCAGCGACTCGCGCACGACGTCTTCGATGGCCACGCGTGACTCGTCGACGACCGCTGCCGTGCCGTCGTCGAGATCCGCCGCCATATCCAACGCAACGATCATCGAGCCGAAGAACTCGGCCTGCAAGGCCTCGACGGAAGCGGCGAGGCCGGTCCGAGGTGGGAGTACGACACCGCTAGCATCGGGTGTGATGGCTGTCGGCGCTCCCGTCTCTTCATCGTCATCGTCATCCGTGTCATCGATGTCCGCGGAAACCACCGCGTAGACCGACGTTTGTTCTGCGTCTTCTGCGTCATCTTCGGCTTCGAACGAAGCGAACGCTTTCTCCAAATCGACGACAGGATCTGCTTCCGCTGTCGGCGCGGGGACGGCCAGCGTGATGACGAGACCATCGTCGGCAGCTTCAACCTCGACGCTGCCCGCGTAGGCCTCCGCCGCGAGTTCGCTCGGCGCCAGCACATCGCGATCGAACGACGCGGCGCGGATGCCACCACACGAGATTGCCAGCATGAGCTGCGTGCCTTCGCGCCGCAGCGCGATCGCGCACGCATCGGCGCCGGCGGCGGAAAGTGCGCGCACCGACTCGAGCGCGAAGCGATACATCACGAGGCGCAGCGCCGGAGCGACCGACGATCGGCTTGCGCCACCGGCGACGGAGTCCGTCGTGGCATCCACGTCCAACTCGATCCCCATGCTGCCGCCAAACTCCTTTCGCATCGCACGAAGTGCGCCGGGAAGGCCTAGTCGCGTCAGCCCCGGGAAGATCTCTTGTCCGATCGATCGTAGCTCGTGTAGGCGGATGTGCTCCAACTCTTCCATCGCGTGCCCGTGCATCGCGCCGGCCGTCTCGGCATCTGTTTCGATAAGTTTGAAGGCTGCGTCGGCCTCGGTTGCCGCCACCAACATCTTCGCCTGCACGGTCTCGCGCAGCCGGAGCGCGAGCCGCGCGTTGCGTTCTTCGTACGCGCTGATCAACGTCAGTGCGTCGACATCCGGCGGCGGTGGAGGCAGCAACGGCTCCGCGTCCGGTTCCATGCGATCATCGATGGTTGCGATGTCGTCGTCGATCTCCGAGATGTCCATACACTCAGCAGCGAATTCTTCGGTCGCCGTTTCGATGACGTCGATTTCGGCCGCGACTTCGCGTGGGTCTTCCTTGAGGTCGGGTTCGAGATCAACGTCGTCTCTGTCGGCGTCTTCTTCTCCCGACGCACCGAACAAGTCATCGAGCGCCGGGACTGCGTTGCCCGCAGACGTTGCAGGAGCGGCGGCCACGGCAGCAACGGGGCCGCCGCCGCGAATGAATAGCCGAAGCAAAACCGACGCGACCACGATGGCCAGCACCACGCCGGCGAGCGTGATCAGGCCCTGCTTGTCCGTAGCCGTGTGGCGCTCGACCTGAATCAGCGATGCGGGAAGGCACGACGCGACGTTCAGTCCGCGATCGATCTGCGTGTCCCGCCCGATCGGCGCGAGTCCGCAGATCGAGTCGGTGCCGGCGATGTCCGCACGCACACCGCCGTTGCTGAGCGGCCGACCGTGCCACGGCTGGCGCAGCAGATCATCGGGGACGCCGGCTGCGAAGAGTCCCTCGTTATTGATAATAACGTTGCGGCCACCATCTACGGACGCGGCCAGCGTACCCTTCCACAGAATGGCGGGATCGGCGCGCCCGACAAGGATGCCCCACACGGTGCCGTCCGGATCGCGAAGCGGGGCCGAATACTCAACATACCCATGATGGCCTGCCTCGGGCAGGACAATGTCGGAGTTCGCCGGCGCCAGATTGGCACGCGTCTCCGAGAACGTCGTCCCGCCTTTGACGCTGGTCAGCGTCGAATCGGTCGTGGCAAGGATGAGGCCCGATCGGTCGGCGATGGTAAGGGAGAGGAACTTGTTGATGTTCAGATAGAGCAACCGCTGGAGCGCACTGCCGCGATCGTTGGCTGACGACACCTTAGCGTTAATGATAGGGTCGTCCGCGTATCTGAGAATCTGGATGTAGCCGTCGAACGCGTCGCCCGTGGCGAGCCGCGAACTGTGCTCCGCGAACGACATCGCCTCGTTCGAGGCGCGGGTGTCGGCCGCGCGTCCGGAGAACTCCTGCGCGCCGTAGTAGGTAAGGAGGCCGACGAACAGAACGGCCGTCGCCACGGCCAATGCGGCAACAGCGAAGGCCGATGGCCGCTTCAGGCCGAACCGAGCGCTCGGCCGGGAGAGTTTTAGGCTCGGCGACGGGGGACGAAAAGAGAGAACCCGTAGGGGAAGCCCCGCGAGCCGCGCCGGCCCATTTAGGGCGGCGCGAATGAACCCGAACCGCGTGTCGGATTCATTGCCGTCGCCTTGCGGCTTGTTGGTCGCCGTCCTAGCTGCCATATCGCCGCGTCCATCATCGGTGTCTGCGCCCGGAATGGGTGTAGGGGAACACCCTTATTTCCGAGGTGTGGCGAAGCTGACGGGATGGCGAGTGTGTTGCGTCGGAACAGATGTTGGCGATGCAGCTAGAGCGCTGGGCGACCTGCGCGTAGCAGGTGCCGTGTCCGACGAAGCTAGTCCCGCGGAACGAACTCCCGCATCGCCCGCACGGCCGCGCCCGCGAGCGCAACGTCATCCATGGGTGGATGGATCAGCCCTGCGCGCACGTCGCGGAAGCAGCGTTCCAGCGGCGCCGCATCGGCCAGCCCTGCACCGCCCGCGATGCGCAGCGCTAGATCTGTGATGCGCACGGCGTTGTTCGTCGCGTGGTACTTCGCCAGCGGCACCTGTGCCGCGACCGATGCGCGATCCATGCGCCCTTCGACCCAGTCGCGCGCCGTATCGAAGATCAGTCGCCGCGATGCGAAGAGCAGCGCTTCGATCTCGCCGAGCTTCGCTCGTACGGCTGGTAGCTCGCCGATCGGCTTGCCGAGGTTCGTCGGCACGCGCGTCGCCGCGAAGTGCGCCACCCAGTCGCGCGCCGCAACGGCGATGCCGACGTACGTCGCCGCGAACGGCAGCCCGTGCCACGGCGCAACATCGAGCGATGGCACGAACGTGACGCCGGCATCGCTGACCCGAATGACGTCCGTATCTGGCACGAATACGTCTTCGAACACGATGTCGTGGCTCGCGGACTCCCGCATCGAAAGCGCATGCCATGTCGGCTCCACGCGCACGCCCGGCGATGACGCTGTCACGAGGAACTGCCCGAGATGCTCTGGCACGCCGTCCGCATGCACCGTCGCGCTCACAGCGAAATGCGTGAGCAGGGAGCTGGCGGTCGACCACGCCTTGCGGCCGGTGACGTGCCATCCGCCGTTGACGCGTGTTGCGGTGGTCGCTGGCAGGCCGCCGCGCGCCGGGCTGCCCATCTCCGCTTCCGCCTGGCAGTTGTTGATCAGCCAGCCATGCTCGCCGCTCTCGCGCAGGTACGCATCGAGCCGCTCCGTCGCCCACAGCCCCGACGCTTGGGCGGAGCCGAGATACTGCAGGTGCATGTTCGCTGCGAGACCCGCCGACCCGAGCGCCCGAGACACCTTCTCCTGTGCGATGCAGACGTCGAGCACGCTGCCGCCCAATCCGCCCAGCCGCGACGGAACAACGATCGTCAGGTAGCCGGTCGCGCGCAAATCCACGACGCATCCCGCCAGCAGCGCTTCGCCGACCAATGCACCATCTTCGACGCGCGCAGCGATCCGCCGCGCCGCCTCATCAGCCGCCGACACGATTCGCGGATCAGCCAGAAAGTCGTACGAGTCCACCGGAACAGAGTATCAGTCCGCGGAGCGACACGAAGGCGTGTAGGACAGCCGCCCCCGGCTGTTGACAGCGGGTATGACGCTTGAAGCTCGTGAGAAAGATAGGACGCCGCGCCGCAGCAAGGCCATTTGCCAGACCCACGCTCCCGCCGCACGATCGCTTCCTGCGCACGTGAGGTGCTCGTTAGCCGCCGAAGCGATCGCCTCCACGCAGCACGTTCCGAGCCAACCCAACCGATCGGCGAAATCTGCGTAATCTGCGGTTCCGTCACCCCCGCTGATTGAACACAGGCGGCCGCTTCTCCATGAACGCCTGCACCGCCTCTTTGTGATCGGGCTCCGTCTGGCGCTCGCGGATCGAGTAGCACTCCAGCGTCACGACGCGCCGCAGATCCTGCTCGACGGCGTTCTGGTGGATCATGCGCTTCGCCGCCCAGATCGCCTCGCGCGGGTTCGCCGCAATCTCTTCGGCGAGCTTCATCACTTCCGGCATCAACTCGTCAGGCTCCACGAGTCGATCGACGATATTCCGCCGCAGCGCCTCGTCCGCATCGATGATGCGCCCGGTCAGCGTCATGAAGAGCGCGTTCGCGATGCCCGCCACCGCTGGCAGGTAGCGCGTGCTGCCGCATTCCGGCGTCAGCCCGACCTTCACGAATCGCGCCGAAAAGCGCGCGGCGGTCGAAGCGATGCGGATGTCGCACGAGAGCGTCATCGTCAGCCCCACGCCGACGCTGACGCCGTTGACGGCGCAGATCGTCGGCTTCGCGCGCTGCAGCGTGATCGGCACTTCCGGGCTGCCGCCTTCGTAGATCATTCTCGAACGCGGGGCGGGCGGCGCGCCCTGCTTGATGCCGCGGTCCCAGCCGCTGATGTCCGCGCCCGCACAGAACCCGCGGCCGGCGCCGGTGATCACGATGCAGCCGACCTCTGGATCCAGCGACGCGGCGTTGATCGCGTCGATGAACTCCAGCTCCATCTTGGCGGTCCACGCGTTCAGCCGCTCGGGCCGGTTGAGGGTGATGAGGGCCACGGGGCCCTTGTTCTCGTACAGGATGTGCTCGTAGGTTGGCATCAGATGCTCCTCAGCGTGCATGCGGCGCCCGGGGGAGAACCGCAGATTTCACAGATTACGCAGATTGGTTTGTTGGGGCGACCTCGCCCCTCACCCGGCGCTGCGCGCCACCCTCTCCCTCAAGGGGAGAGGGTCGGAGACCCTCACCCCTCTCCCCGGCGAGCAGGCGGCCTGTCTCCACGGCGACTCTTCGATCGGCCTCCCCTCTCCTACTGTACAGGCAGGGGACATGGTGGACAGGTGTACGAGGACATGCTGGACGGCGATGCGAGTAATCATAGTAGCGGCGCTCGCAGGTCGATCTGGGTGATCCGGTGCGCGCAGTAGTAGACATCCCAGACGCCGTCTTCTAC
>JANXYW010000323.1 GCA_025355835.1 Chloroflexota bacterium | reverse complement strand
TCCCAGCTCAGCGCCCAGTACGCGCGCTCGGGCCAGTATGCGGGCACGCTGACCGCCGTCTGCGCACCGGGCTTCGTGACGCGGATGAATTCGGCGATGCCGCGGCGATCGTCGGGGATGTGCTCGAAGACTTCGGTGCAGAGCGAGCTGTCGAACGCGCCGTCCTTGAACGGGAGGTTCTGCGCGTCGCCGACGATGAAGTCGGCGCGGCCGCGGATCTTCCCCTGACGCACCATGTCGTCGTACATGAACTTCGCCGCGACAAGATCATCGCGCGAGAAATCGAGACCGACGATGCGGCCAGGATAGCGCGCGGCCTCCATCGTGTGGCGGCCGTTGCCGCAACCGAGGTCGAGCACGCGATCACCCGGCTCGATGTGGAAGTGTCGCTTGAAGTCGATGTTGACGATGTTATCGGGCAAATCAGAACCTAAAACCTAGAACCTAGAACCTAGAACCTAGCTGGGTCGCGGTTCTACCATCACGAAGCTGCGACGCTTGGCCGGCACAATCTCTTCGTACACCGCCAGCGTCTCCTCGGCGGCTTTGCGCCAGTTGAACTTTTGCTCGATGCGCTGGCGGCCGCCTTCGCTGAGACGTTGACGCAGGCCTGCGTCATTCCACATCATCCGAATCGCGTCCGCAAGCGCCTGCGGGTTCGATGGCGGAACGAGCCAGCCGCTCTTGCCGTGCTCGACGATCTCGCGATAGGCGCCGATGTCGGTCGCGACGGTCGGCGTGCCGCACGACATCGCTTCCGCCAGCGGCAGGCCGAAGCCTTCGTGGACGGATGCCGTGACCAGCAGCTTCGCCGAATTGTAGTGGTGCACGAGTTCGTCGGTCGGGATGCGGCCGGTGAAATCGATGCGCGAGTTCAGACCGTACTCGTCGACCAGCTTCGGCGCGAGCTTGAGGTTGTGCTTCACGTTGTCGACGAACGTGACGCGAAAGTCGATCTCGTCCTTGAGGATGTCGAGCGCTTTGAGGAAGTAGCGCGCGCCCTTGTTGCGATCCTCGGAGTTGCCGACGTACAGCAGTTTGTCGGGTTGGCGCTCGACGCCGGGCAACGGGCGAAACGTATCGGTATCGATGCCGTTGTAGACGGTGCGCACCTTCTCGGGTGGCAGTTGAAACGCCTCCTCGACATCGACACGCGACGTCTCGGAAACGACGATGACGCGATCGACGCTCTTCGCGGCCCATTCCTGCATGTGCCACGGCGACCAGAGGATGCGGCGCGCTTTCTCGTACGTCGAGCGCGCCTGGCGGAGCTGATTCTTGAGGTCGTACGACAGCGGGTGATGGATCGTCGCGACGAGCGGGAAGCCGCTTGCGTGCGTCGCCCAGACGCCATAGCTGAGCGTCTGGTTGTCGTGCACGACGTCGAAGCGATGCTCGCGCGCCAGCTCGCGTAGCTTGAAGTACGCGCGCACGCTGTAGTTCGCCAGCAGGGACGAGAGCGCGATGCGCGTCGAGATGAACTCGTAGAAGTTCACGGGATGGAAGTAGCTGAGCGGCGGCCGGTTGAAGACGAAGTCCTTCTTGTAGTGGTGGTACGTCCAGTAGCTGTAGTCGGTGATGTTGTGCGTCGTCACGCGCTCATCGAGCTGCGGGTACGGCGGCCCGGCGATGACGTGCACCTCGTGCCCCATGCGGGCCAGCTCGCGCGTCAGGTAGAACAGGTACACGCCCTGCCCGCCCGAGTACATGTTGCCCTGGTACATGAGGAAGCAGATTTTGAGGGAGTTCACAGTTTGCAGTTCACAGTTTGTAGTTCACAGTTTGTAGTTCACAGCACAATTGAATGGGCGATGAGCGGCGGCCTCGACCAACACGGCAAATGGTAGCAGAGGCTGATCGTCGGGCCATCCGCCGGCGCATCTCGCGAACCTATACTGAGGCGTGCGAATAGGACTCTCCATCGCTGTGACCGTGGTCGCCGGAATTGCGCTGGCATTGGTGGCCGCGAGCCTTCCGCAGCCGACGAATCAGCTTCGTGACATCGATCGCGTCGTGGTGGTGGCACGCGTGGACGCGCAGCTGCCGGACGTGGCTCGCTCTTTGGGCGGCGCGCGTACCGTCGATTCGATTGCGGCGCTCGACGCGGCACTTGA
>JANXYW010000300.1 GCA_025355835.1 Chloroflexota bacterium | reverse complement strand
GGACAGCCAGTCGAGCGCCACCTCCCACACCGACCGCCGCACGTGCGCGATGTCGTCCACGTAGTCCGACACCTGGTAGTCGGCGATCAGGAAGAAGCACTCGTACTCATCCTGCAACGCCAACCACTGCTGTAGCGCCCCAGCGTAGTGCCCCAAATGCAGCGACCCGGTCGGCCGTATGCCCGTAAGAATGCGTTTGCGGTTGGTCATGACCTCCCCTAGAACCTAGAACTAAGAACCTAGAACCCGTTCGCTGCTGTCCAGTCCTCGCGGATATTGCAGGGACGCATCTACCATGTACTCGCCGCGCTCGTCGCTGAGGCGGCTACCGGCACCGTCGCGCTTCGACGCTGTCTGCACGGTTTCGAGCTGCCGGATCTTCGCCGTAAGCATCGCGACGAGTTCCATGCAGGTCTCGTGTAGCGGCTTCTCTTGATCGGCATTGATCAATCCACTGCGGCGCAACAGGTCGAGCCAGCTGTCCGTCTCGCAAGTCGATCCCTTCGCTACCGAGAGGTGGAACGAATGCGCTCCGGGCGTGAAGCGCCCGTGTCCCTCGGCCACGTTCGCAGCGATCGACGATGACGATCGGACAATTTGCTTGCTGATCACGTCAGCAGCACCGGAGCGTGGGAGCGGCGCGATGAGCCGGATGATGGCAAGCGTCAGATCCTGAGCCTTGTTCCAAAGTATGAGGTTTCGATAGCTGTACTCCGCCACATTCGCCTCCTTAGGTTCCAGGTTCTAAGTTCTTAGTTCTTCGTCGTCCAACAAAAAACTCCCACCCACTGAGGGGCGAGAGTTACTCGCGGTACCACCCTGCATCGCCGGCGCGCACGAGGCACACCAGCATCTTTGCTCCGCACGGGCCAATCGCTCAGCGATGCGGCGGGTCGTGGTAACGGTGCCCATCCCGTCGGATACTACTGGCAAATGGAGCGTCCGCCGCAGGCGGGTATCACATTCGCGTTCGGTCCGAGGCTCCCAGGTCCATTCGGTCTGTTGCGCTGCCGCCGGATTTCACCAACCCCGGCTCTCTTGTAGGCTCGCCTGCCAGACGTACTAGCCCTGATCGTCGCCGATCAATCTCGAAGTGATCGGAGTGTATGGGCGAGAAGCGAAAGCTGTCAAGCGCCTCGTAAAAGAATGCCCCTTCCGATACGCTGCACGCGTGGTACGGCGAGCAAGCGTTACAGCGGGCCTGTTGTTGGCCGTTTTGACGGCGAATTGGCGGCGGCAGTGCGAAACCGGCAGGTACCGTGACGCCGGGAGTCGCGTCGTCACCGCAGGCAACGGAGCCTACTGCCACACCAATCGGCCCCATCTCGACGGGCGACACATGCCCGATCAACAACGCCAGCTTGTGCGGCGCGGCGCTCGAATTGCGGGCGGCCGCGCGCGCGAACGACATAGCGTTCTTCATCGAGCGACTCGCGCCGTCGTTCGGGCACTGCGCTGACCAGCAAGAGATTGGCTGTCAGCCGGACGCGACCGGGTCACCCTCACCGCCCGTCGTCGCGTGGTTCAACTACAGCTCCGATTGCTGCTACATCTCGGCGGATGGGTTTCGCGGCCAATTGACCAGGCTTCTGCCGAGCGCGAAGGCTGGAACCAGTGACAGGGCCGGCGCCGGTGAATGGAATCTGTTCGGGGTCCTGACGGGCGCCTCGTTTTGGCAGAGTAAGACCGCCGTCATCCTGACCGCAGTGTTCGATCACAACCAGCGCTGGGTCATCGAGATCGGCGTCGATCTCTCTGGCCAACAATGGAAGATTCTTGGAGCCATCCAGGGTTCCGTAGGCGCGTACTACAAGTTCCTGGAAGCGGAGTTGCACCGCTGGTGACGGGCGCAGACGCTACGCCTGCCAACCCAATCCCCTCCGCGCTCTTCGCGCCTTCGCGGTGAACCGAAACCCCTACCGGCGGAACCGCAGCGTCACGATTTCGTTGCGCCGCGCCGTCACGCCGACGCCGTCTTCGTCGCGGTGGAGGTCGGCGATGTGTTCTTCGTTGAGGTTCACTTTCGAAACGGCGCCGGGCGCTGTCGGGATGTTGACGGTTGTGTCGGCGTCCTTGTCGAGCGTGTTGTAGACGCGGACGATCACGCCGTCGCCGTCCTCCGCGCGCTTGATCGCGCTGACGGCGAACGCCGGCGACTCCACCTCGAGCAGCGAGCCCGTGTAGTCGATGTGGCCGAGGCCGTGGCGATTCCAGCGCGCGCGCATCGGCCGCAGGTGCTGCACCGCCGCGACGTGCGCCTGCGCCGACGCCCAGTCGCCCGCGTGGGGGATGATGCTGTACGCGAACTCGTGCCGCCCCGGCATCTGCGCGCCCGGCGTCCGCAGCTGCGGCCCCGCACCGCCGCGCCGCGACGAGATATCGGCGCGCGAAAGCCATCCGACGCAGCGCAGCAGCGTCACGGCGATCTCCGCACCATGTTTTGTATCGATCACCTCGTACTCTGGCAGCCCGCGATTCGCGATCGTCAGGCCGTATGTGCCGTCGTCGACGGACACGAACGCCTTCTGCGGATACGTGCCCATCGGCTCTTCCATCCACGTCGCAGGGTCCCAAGCCGGCAGCGCGATCGGCCGTTGCACGACGCCGAAATGCTGGTCGCCCTTCGACACGTCCGTCTTCACGCCTGAGGGGAAGTGCACGCGCAGCCGGTGATCCTCCACCGCGTTAAAGATGACCGTCCGCACATCGACGCGCGGTACGCCGTCCGTAAGCGTCACCGTCGTCACGATGCGCTCGCCGACCGTCGCAGCGCTGCGCGACATGCGGTCGGCGGCCAGCCCAGAAGGCAGCGCGTACGTCATCTCGATCGTCATGTGCTGCACGCCCGGCGCCGGCGACTCGACGCGTATCTTCGGCGGCGCTGACGGCCGGTCGACGACCATCTCTGTCTCCGGCACGCAGTAGTTGTACTCGTCGCCCTTGTCACCGCCATCGACGACGCGGTTGAGCCCCGTGTACACGCGGCCGGTCGCCTTGTCGGTGACGGTCAACGTCCCGTCGGCCGAGTTCACCGTCACGAGGAACGAGGCGTCGTCGAGCGTTTCGGCGGCGGGCACAACAGGTTGTCGCCCCGGCGACTCTGCGAGCGCCCCTACAACGGACGGTGCGTCGTCTTCGACATCGAGGCGGTAGATTGCGTAGCCGTAGCCCGGTACGTCGTTCGCGACGAAGCCGATGTCGGCGCGCGCGCGATCGTAGCCCGCCGGCGCGCCATCCGGAATCACGAACGCCTGCGTCTCACCGATCTGCGCGACGCCGACGCGTTCTCCGTCCGGAGCGATCAGCGCGACGATCGGGCGTTCGGCGCTCCACGGAACCGTCGCTGTCACGAAGCCCGTGGCGGGCTGCGGCGTCGGGTTGAAGACCGCGATCGTGCCGAGCGGCGCGTCCGGCCCCAGCGCACCGATCGTGCGCAGCGACTGCCGCACCATCTCTTCGCCGATCTCGCGCACCCATTCGTAGCGCTGGCCCATCTCGTCGTGCACGCGATCGATCGAGCAGCCGCAGATCGAATCATGCGGCTGATTTTCGAGCAGGTGCCGCCACGCACGATCGATCAGCGCCGAGATCGATGCTGGCGACGTCGGGAACGGCATGTGCGCCGTCGTCGGCGGCAGCGGCTCGTGCCATTCCGGCCCCACCTGCTGCTTGAGAATGTCGGCCCACGTCGAGAACGGCTCCGCCCAATGCGTCAGCAGATCCTCGCATTCTTGATTCGCCTGCTTGATCCACATCCGCGCCGAGAGGACGCCCGGCAGCAGGTGCGCGCGCTGTCCGCTGCGAAACTCGCCCTCGTGCCGCGGCCACTCGCTCGCGCGGTCGCCCATGTACTCCTCGATGCGGTCGAAGAGTTCGGGCAGCGACGAGTGCTCCGCGACGGCGTCGGTCATCTCGGCGTTCAGCGTCGACAGGATCGATGAGAGATTGGTCTGCGGGCCGAGGTGATCGCTGCCGTTCATCATCAGTAGGTACGGTGTCGTCGCGAGCGGCTCCAGCGCATCGCGCGCCGACCCGATGCGCGACAGCAGCGCGTTCTTCGATCGCGGCAGCGTCGCGGCGTTCCCGTAGCCGTGCGGCTTGTGCACCGTCAGCACTTCACTGCCGTCTGGCGAGCGCCAGAAGAACTCCGTCGTCTTCACCGAGTCGTCCGTGCCGCGCCACATCGTCGCGCGTTCGATGCCGAAGCCGCGCAGGATCGCCGGCATGTGCGCGATCTGCCCGAACGGATCGGGGATGTAGCCGACCTTCATCACCGGCCCGAACAACTTCGCGACGCGATGCCCGCGCAAGAAGTTGCGCACCAGCGCCTCGCCGCCCGGCAGCGCCTCGTCCGGGATGATGTACCACGGTCCGATCAGCAGCTTTCCCTGCTGGACCGCGCGCTGGACGTCGTCGAAGCGATCTGGCCGGATCTCGAGATAGTCCTCGAGCGGGATCGTGTGCCCGTCGAGCATGAAATGCTTGTATTCGGGGTCCTCGTCGAACAGCTCCAGCAGCGTGTCGAACAACCCGACCAGCCGCACCCGGAACGACTGATACGCCAGGTACCACTCGCGATCCCAGTGCGTGTGCGACACCACCATCAACCGGCGCTTCTCTTTGGACTTCGACGAAAAGAGTGGCATTGAAGCAGAACCTAGAACTAAGAATCGAGAACCCGTTGCGCGATCCTATCGGACGCCGCGCCTATGAACGAGACGGCCTCGATTCGCTGTTAGGGGCGGACCTGTGTGTCCGCCCCCGTGCGATCGTGGCTGATCGTGGCGACGACGGAACTCCGTTCGCTCGGGAGAGTGGCACAGCCGTCCCCGGCTGTGAGTCGATCGATGAGCCAATGCGCGCACCTCACCGCGCCCGTCGGGCGCGCCCTCTCCACGCCGTGGAGAGGGCTCTCCGTTCGGAGGGCAGCGCCAAAAGTGAACACTCCCCTCCGCCGGGCGGAGAGGACCGGCGCGTCGATCGCACGAGCCAATGCCACCTCACCGCGGCCGTCGGCCGCACCCTCTCCACGCCGTGGAGAGGGCTCTCCGTTCGGAGGGCAGCACCTAAAGTGAAACACTCCTCTCCGCCGGGCGGAGAGGGCCGGCGCGTCGATTGGTGAGCCAATGCGCGCACCTCACCGCGCCCGTCGGGCGCGCAGTTCGGGAACAGAACATCGGATCGCCGCAGGAGACAGCGCGGAGGTGAGGTCACACCCTGACGACTGGCGACCGACGACCAACCCCTAATACACCAGCAGCGCACGCACGTCGTACCCCACCAGCCGCGCGCGCCCGCCGAGATGCGCCAGCTCCACGACGAATAGCAAACTGTCGACGCTCGCGCCGAGCACCGCGACAAGTTCGCACGCCGCGCGCGCCGTACCGCCCGTCGCGAGCAGATCATCGATGATGATTGCGCGGCTGCCGCGGGCCAGCGCGTCCGCATGGATATCGAGCTGCCCGCTCCCATACTCCAGCGAGTACTCGACCGACATCCGCGCCGCCGGCAGCTTCCCTGGCTTGCGCACTGGCACGAACGGCAACCCCAGCCGATCCGCCACCGGCATCCCGAACAAGAAGCCGCGCGATTCGATCGCGACAATCGCATCGACGCCGCGCGACTCCACATACGCCGCCATCTCGTCGATGACGAAACGCCGCGCCGGGGCATCGCCCAGCAGCGGTGTAATGTCGCGGAACAAGATGCCCGGTTCCGGAAAGTCCGCCACGTCGCGAATGTACGCCCTCAGATCCATCGCCGCATCCTACCGCGACCTTGTCGTTGTAGGGGCGGCCCCGTGTGGCCGCCCGTGCGGGCACGATGGATCGTCTTCTCAACATGGCCCGCGCGGGCTGAAAAGCCCGCGCTACGGTGCCCTATTCAGCTTCAAACCGCCCCGCCTGTAAGATCCCCGGCCCACACCCGTCTAACTCCTGAAACCCGAACAACAAGCCGCACACCACGAAGGAGCAACGGCCATGGAAACCAACGGAATCAGCCTCTTCGACCAGCAGCCCGAACCCAACAAGAACAACAGCAACCGCACGGCATTCCTGCTCGGCGGCCTCGCCGCACTGACCATCGCCGGAGCGCTCGGCGCCGGATTCGTCATCGGCGGTCGCGGTGGCAACGGCCACAGCGGCGGCGTCGAAGCGGCGGCCGTGGTCGCCCGTGCGACACGCACGCTGCCGATCAGCCCCACCGCCGCAGCGCCGACGCGGCAGAGCACGCAGGCGGGCGGCGGCGCACCGACGAGCAGCGGCCAGAACGGCGGTCAACAAGCGTCGAATTCCGGCGACACATCGGGCGCCGGCGATGTACCCGCGCCGACGAACACGCCCACCTCTGCCGCTCCGACCAACACGTCCGTTCCGCCGACGAACACCGCGGTGCCGCCGACGAACACGCCGGTACCGCCGACCAGCACCTCGACGGCCGTACCCCCAACGATCACGCCGACGGCCACGGCGACACCGCACATCATCCCGTGTCCCTGGTGCCCGATCCCGCCGTTCATCATCGACCCGCCGTTCCTGCCGCTCCTGGACATCTTCCCACCCGAGTTCAGCGGCGTGGACTACGTAAACTGCGGAACTACGCACACCGTGTCGTTCATGGTCAACGAAAGCTCGGAGATCTGGGTGACGTACAACCACAACGGCTCGCCCGAGGAGACCGTCCACGGCCACGGCACGGGCATCGGCTTCGACCTGGGCGGCGGCTTCTTCTTCGACACGTACAGCAACATAGAACTCCACGCCAAGGACGCCGCCGGCAACATAGCGACCCTCTACCCGGCTCCGGAATTCTGCTTGTAGTCCGCGAATACGCTCGGCCAACGCGAAGGAGCGGCTGGATCAATGCAGCCGCTCCTTCCGTTTGTCCGCAAATTCGTTGGCTACTGGGGCAACACGCACGACGTGAACGTCAGCGCGTACAGCGCTACGCCGTCTGACATTGTCGATAGCGTCAGTTCGTGGTGGTCGATCTCGCGGTTGCTGATGAGGCGGTACATCCGCGGCGCATCCACCGTCACGATCGAGGTCGCTCCGCCTGCGGTGACATCTGCGCCCGCGTCCTCCGCCGCGATCGGCTTGCCGTCCTGCGAGACGCTGATCGTCGCCGCGCCGCCGAACGTCGGCGGGTGGACGACGAGGTTCACATCCTTCGCCATGTACGGGACGGTCACGCGGCTCTCGCGAACTGCGCCCGCGGGCCGCGCTAGGTACTCGCCCGCGAGCAGCCAGTCGCCGTCGAGGTACGCCGCGCCGTCCATATGCTTGCCGGGATCGTTGTACGTCGATGCCTTGTCGGGCGCCATGCCCGCGACGTTGCCGACGATCCCGCGTTGATAGCCGAGGTACAACTCCGGCGTCACGCGATAGCAGACCGCACCGTCCTTGTCGTCGTCGCGCAACGGATCCATCAGCCCCGGCAGTAGGATCTCCGGAAACGATTCGCGCAGCAGAGCTTGCAGCGATTCTTCGATCTCGCGATACGCGCCCTCGCCGTGGTGGTAGCCGCGCAGGTAGCCGCGACCGTCCACGAGATACTTGGCCGGCCAGTATCGGTTCGCGTACGACTGCCAGATCGCATAGTCGTTATCGAGCACCACCGGATATTCGATGTGATGCTCGCGCGCAGAGCGCGCCACGTTCCCGCTCTCGCGGCCGAACGAGAACTCCGGCGCGTGCACGCCCACGACCGTAAGACCCAGCGGCGCGTAGCGGCGATGCCACTCGTTGACGTAGGGCAGCGTGCGGATGCAATTCACGCACGTGTAGTCCCAGAAATCGATGAGCACCGGCCGCCCGCGCAGCGCTGCCATCTTCAGCGGCCCACCCTGCAACCACGTGGCGTTCGCGGGGAACTCCGGCGCGTGTACGGGCCCCAGTTCTTCTTCCATGCGCGGCCTCCTCGTCTGAGTCTGCGCGCATTCTAACAAGGCGGCCCTTCGTGGCCCGGATTTCACCGCAGAGCCGCAGAGAGCGCAGAGGGG
>JANXYW010000256.1 GCA_025355835.1 Chloroflexota bacterium | reverse complement strand
GGCGAGGTCGTGACGGCTGTCTACGGCTTCACGAGCACGTTCCTCAGCATCCTCGATCAGCTGAAGCCGACGCGCGCCGCGATCTGCCTCGATGCGCCGGGCAAGACGTTCCGGCACGAGAAGGACCCGACATACAAGGCGACGCGCAGCGCGATGCCCGACGATCTGCGGCGCCAGATCGTCCGCATTCGCGAAGTGATCGACGCGTTCAACATGCCCACGTTCGAGCAGCCGGGCTTCGAGGCTGACGATCTTGTGGGCACGCTGGCGCGGCAGGCGAAAGAGCAGGGCGTGGCCGTCACGATCGTTACGCTCGACACTGATCTGCTGCAACTCGTCGAGCCCGGCGTCGATGTGTTCCTCTATCGCCCGTACATGAAGGGCGCGCCCGCTACGAACTACGATGTTGATGCCGTCATCGAGCGCTACGCGCTGCGGCCCGACCAGATCGCCGACTTCAAGGGCCTCAAAGGCGACACGTCCGACAACATCCCCGGCGTACCCGGCATCGGCGAGAAGACGGCGACGAAACTGCTCCTAGATTTCGACACCGTCGACGCCATCTACGAGCGCCTCGATGACGTGACGCCAGAAAAGCTCCGCGAGAACCTCCGCGCGCACGAGGCCGAGGCGCGCCAGAGCAAAGATCTCGCCACCATCGAACGCAACGTGCCGACGACACTCGATCTCGAAGCATGCCGCCTCCGCAATTTCGATCGCAATCGGATCGAGCAGCTTCTCGTCGAGTTCGAGTTCCGCACACTCGTTTCGCGGCTGCCGGAATCGCTCGGCGCCGATGCCGCGCCCGCCGCGCGTTCGGCGCCGGCGGTGGAGGCTGCGCCTACTGCGTACCGCACGATCACAACGAAGAAGGATCTCGAGGCGCTCGTGAAGGATGCGAAGGCGGCGGGCCGCATCGGCCTTCACATCGAGAACAGCGACGCCAACGGCATGCGCGGCCTGCCGATCGGCATCGCCATCGCGACCGCGGCGGGCGAGGCCGCGTACATTCCCGTCGGCCACAACCCCGGCCTCGGCGATGCGGAGCAGCTCGCGCTCGACGACGTGCTCGAAGCGCTGCGTCCGCTGCTCGAAAGCGCGACACTGCAGAAGGTCACGCACAACGGGCACTTCGACTTCCTTGTGCTCGCGAACAACGGCGTCACGATGTGCGGCATGCGCTTCGACACGCTGATCGCGTCGTACCTGCTCGGCGACGCGAACATCACCATCCAGAACCTCGCGCTTGAACGCCTCGACATGCACATTCCCGTCGTGAACGACCTCATCGGCAAAGCCGGCAAGAAGCAACTCACGATGTCCGCGATCGCGTACGATGTCGCGCGCGACTACTGCTGCGCGCAGGCCGATGCCCAACTCCGCGCGTCCGACGTGCTCGCCGCCGACCTCAAGTCGCGCAACCTCTGGCCGCTCTTCGACGATGTCGAGATGCCGCTGATGGCCGTCCTCGCCCGCATGGAGCTGACGGGCGTCGCCGTCGATGCGCTGCCGCTCGCGGCGATGTCGCGCGAGATGCACACGGAACTGACGGCGATCGAGCGCGAGATCTACGCCGTCTTGGGGCACGAATTCAACATCGGCTCGCCGCAGCAACTCTCGCAGATCCTGTTCGAAGAGTTAGGCCTGCCGAAGACGCGCCGCACCAAGCTCGGCTACACCACCGACGCGCTGGCGATGGACGGGCTCCGTGGCGCGCATCCCGTCGTCGATCTGATCATGCGCTACCGCGGCGTCTCGAAACTGAAGTCAACGTACGTCGATGCGCTGCCCGCGCTGATCCACCCGAAGACGAAGCGCATTCACACGACGTTCAACCAGGCGACCGCGGCGACCGGCCGGCTCTCGTCGATCGAGCCGAACCTGCAGAACATTCCGGTGCGCACCGGCTATGGCAACCGTATCCGCACGGCCTTCATCGCGCGCGACATCGGCAAGGAGCCGATGCTGCTCGCCGCCGACTACTCGCAGATCGAGCTGCGCATCATGGCGCACCTCAGCCAGGATCCCGCGCTCATCGATGCGTTCCAGAATGACGAAGATGTGCACGCGGCCACGGCAGCGAACGTCTTCGATGTGCCGCTCGATGAGGTGACGTCCGACCAGCGCCGTCGCGCGAAGGTCTTCAACTTCGGCGTGCTCTACGGCCTCAGCGAGTTCGGCCTCTCGACGAAGGAACACATCTCGCGGGAAGAAGCCGCGACGTTCATCCGCCGCTACTTCGAGAAGTACACGATGATCAGCGCCTGGCGCGATGGCGCGATCGAGAGCTGCCGCGCGCTCGGCTACGCCGAAACGCTGATGGGCCGCCGCCGCTACATCCCGGAGATCAAATCGCCGAACTACCAGATCCGCTCGTCCGGCGAGCGCATGGCGATCAACATGCCGGTGCAGGGCACAGCCAGCGACATCATCAAAGTCGCGATGAACCGCATCGACGAAGAAATCACGGAACGCAAACTCGTCTCGCGCATGATCCTGCAGGTACACGACGA
>JANXYW010000098.1 GCA_025355835.1 Chloroflexota bacterium | reverse complement strand
TGGGGCCGGGGCAGCGGCTGATTAATCCGGTGCCGCGGACGCTGACTGAGGGCGATGTCGCGCTGTATATCGCGCTGACGGGCGACCGCAATCCGAAGAACTGCTCCGACGAGTTCGCGCGGGCGCTGGGCTTCGAGCGCGCGCCGGTGGCCGACATGCTCGTCTTCCACATCGTGTTCGGGCGGGCGGTCGGCGAGATCTCGCTGAACTCGCCGGGAAACCTGGGGTACGCGGACCTGCGCTTTCTGCGGCCGGTGTACACCGGCGACACGCTGCGTGCCGAGACGGAGACGCTCGGCTGGCGCGAGACATCGAAGGGCGACACCGGCGTCGTCTGGGTGCGGACGGTCGGCTTCAACCAGCGCGACGAGCGCGTGCTGGAGTTCTATCGCTGGGTGATGGTGAACAAGCGCGCGCCCGCGACGCCGACGCACGCCGACGATGCGCCGGAGATGCCGGCGAAGGCGTCGCTGGCGCAGGTGTCGTTTCCGCTGGTGTCGCGATTCGATGCGACGGCGACGGGCGGCGATCGTTTCTGGGAGGATTACGTCGCGGGTGAGCGCATCGCGCATCCGCAGGGGATGACGATCGAAGAGGCCGAGCATCAGTTGGCGACGCGGCTTTACCAGAACACGGCGCGCGTGCACTTCAACCAGCTCCAGCAGTCGGCGTCGCGGCACGGGCGGCGGATCGTCTACGGCGGCCACGTGATCTCGATCGCGCACGCGCTGTCGTTCGATGGCCTCGAGAACGTGCTGGGGATGGCCGCGTGGAACGCCGGCTCGCACGTCGCGCCGACGTTCGCCGGCGACACGCTGTTCGCGTGGAGCGACGTGCTGGAACGCATCGACATCGGTCGCGACGACATCGGCGCGCTGCGGCTGCGGCTGGTCGCCGTCAAGAACGTCGATCCGTCGGCGGAGGATGTCGCGCTGAAGGTCGCGGGCGACGACGGTCGCGAGCGGTATCACGCGAACGTCGTGCTGGACCTGGACTACGTGGTGCTGATGCCTAAGCGGGCTGCCTCGACGTAGGGAAACCAGGGATTTCGCGGATTACACGGATTGGTTCTTGGGGCGGATCAGGGTTGGTTCGCGGTAGATGCGGAATCTGCGCCAACCGAGGTGCTTGTTCGGCCGCCAATCTTCCTTTCTTCTCTAACCAATCCATGAAATCCGTGTAATCCTTGTTTCCCTCGTCTCCCTAGCGCGTGAACATAAGCGCGGGCCAACGTAGAATGTGCTCGCGAAGGCAATCCTGATTCTAGGATGGACTGATGGCGACCGAGATCACTACGAATGCGCTGCTTGGGGCGACTCGGCTTGCTGCTGAAGCGGAAGCGCTGGCGGCAGCGGCGGTTGCGCGGGCAGCGGAGCTGACGGCTGCGGGCGCGAAGATCGACGAGCATCAGGTGCTGTGCGAGCGGCTCGCTGTGATGGCGACGGAGGCTCGGGTGGCGCGGTCGCTCGTCGGGTACGCGGAGCGGTTGACGGCGTCGGGGCGGGCTGATGCGCTGAGCGAGGATGAGGCGTTCGCGTACGCGGCCGAGGTGACGCAGAAGATTCTCGGCATCGTGCAAGCGCATCCGGGTGACTTTACGGACGTGCCGGTGACGAGCGACGAGGTGCGCGCGCTGATCCGCGACGGCCTCGACGACGCGCGGCTGCGGGGGATCGGCGTGCGCGTGATCGATGCGCGGGGCGCGAACAACGTCGAGTTGGATAGCGACGACGCGGCGGGCACGCGGACGTTCGCACGGCAGTTCGCGAAGCAGGAAGTACTCAAGGAAGAAGACGGCGTCGCGCTGGCGGACCGCATTCATCGCGACGATCTGCTTATCCCCGACTCGCTGATCAAACAGTACGGCGAACTCGGCTTTTTCGGCGCGTCGGTGCCGGACGCGTACGGCGGCACCGAAATGGGCTATCTGACGATGATCGTGCTGACGGAGGAGCTGTCGCAGGCGTCGCTGATCGCGGGTAGCCTGCTAACGCGGTCGGAGATCCTGACGCGCGCGCTGCTCGAAGGCGGCACCGAAGCGCAGAAGCAGCATTGGCTGCCGAAGCTCGCGACGGGCGAAGTGCTCGTCGGCATCTCCGTGACGGAGCCGGACATCGGGTCCGATGTCGCGTCGGTGCAATGCAAGGCGACGCCGGCGGACGTCGGCGGCGTGCAGGGCTGGGTGCTGAACGGCGCGAAGGCGTGGGGCACGTTCGCCGGGCGCGCGAACGTGCTGGCGCTGCTCGCGCGCACGGACGCCGATGCGAGCAAGGGGTACGCCGGGCTGTCGCTGTTCATCGTGCCGAAAGAGGCATCGTACGAGCACAAGTTCGAGTGCAAACAGGCGACCGGCGGCGTGCTGACCGGCGAGGCGATCCCGACGCCGGGCTATCGCGGCATGCATTCGTACATTCTCAACATGGAGAACTATTTCGTTCCGGCGGAGAACCTCGTGGGCGAAGACGGTGGCCAAGGACGCGGCTTCTTTCTGACGCTCGGAGGCTTTGCGATCGGCCGATTGCAGACGGGCGGACGCGCGCTCGGCGTGGCGCAAGCGGCGATCGAGAAAGCATGCCAGTAC
>JANXYW010000094.1 GCA_025355835.1 Chloroflexota bacterium | reverse complement strand
CGTCGATCATCCGGACATCGAGACGTTCATCAATGTGAAATCGGACATGTCCGCGCTGCAGAACTTCAACATCAGCGTCGCCGTCACCGAGCGCTTCATGCAGGCCGTCGAGCGCGGCGAGTCGTACGATCTCGTCAACCCGCGCACGCACAAGGTGGCGCGCCGCGCCGACGCCCGCGCGATCTTCCGGCAGATGGTCGAGAACGCGTGGAAGAACGGCGACCCCGGCCTCGTGTTCTTGGACCGGATCAACCGCGACAACCCGACGCCGCAGCTCGGCCGCATCGAGGCGACGAACCCGTGTGGCGAGCAGCCGCTGTTGCCGTACGAATCCTGCAATCTCGGTTCGATCAACCTCTCGCGCTTCGTCACGGACTCGGCTCCAGCGGCGACGCGCGCGCGCAACGGCAAGCGCGCGACGTACGCGTCGCCCGTGCTCGATTGGGACGCGCTGGGTGAAGCGATCCCGGTGTGCGTGCGATTCCTCGACGACGTCATCGAGCAGAATCGCTATCCGATCCCGCAGATCGATGAGATGACGAAGCAGACGCGCAAGATCGGACTGGGCGTGATGGGGTGGGCGGACCTGCTGTTCACGCTACGCATCCGCTACGACTCGGATGAGGCGATCGCGCTGGCGGCGCGCGTGATGCAGTTCATTCAAGAAGGCGCGGATCGCGCGTCGATGGCGCTCGCGGATGAACGCGGCGTCTTCCCGGCGTGGCACGGCTCGATCTACGATCCGGCTTCGGGCGATAGCCGCGGCGGGCCGCGCTACCGCAACTCCACGCGCACCACCGTCGCGCCGACGGGCACACTGAGCATCATCGCCGACTGCTCCGGCGGCATCGAGCCGGCGTTCGCGCTGGCGTTCATGCGACAGCACTATCTCGACCGCAAGGATCCATCGAAGGCGACGCGACTGCCGGAGGTGAACCAGACGTTCCGCGCCGTCGCCGAAGCCGAGGGCTTCTACAGCGACGAGCTGATCGCGTACCTGGCCGAAGGCGGCGCGCTCGAGGAGCGCGACGACGTGCCGGCGTGGGCGAAGGACGTTTTCCGCACGTCGCACGATATCGACCCGGAGTGGCATGTGCGGATGCAGGCGGCGTTCCAGCACCACACCGACAACGCCGTGAGCAAGACGATCAACTTCCGCCACGATGCGACGGTCGCCGATGTCGAGACCGCGTACATGCTGGCGTATCGCGAAGGCTGCAAGGGCATCACGGTGTACCGCGACGGCTCGCGCGACCACCAGGTGCTATCGCACGCGACGGCGCGTGGGCCGGAGCAGGCGGAGGCCGTCGCGGCGGAGCTCGCGCTCGCCATGGGTGAACTGCTCGCGTCCGCATCCCACCCGGCGCCGCTCGCTTCGACGGCGCCGCGTCCAGCGGGTGCGCCGTACCGGCGGCATCTGCCGGACGAGCGCCAATCGATCACGCACAAGTTCCGCGTCGGCGAACAGGAGGGCTACCTCACGGTCGGCCTGTACGACGAGGGCACGCCGGGCGAGATCTTCGTCAACATCTCGAAAGAGGGTTCGACGATCCGCGGCCTGATGGATTCGGTGGCGGTGCTGACGTCGGTCGCGTTGCAATACGGCGTACCGCTGCAGAATCTCTCATCGAAGTTCCGCGGCGTGCACTTCGAGCCAGCCGGCCTCACGGGCAACCCGGCCATTCCGACCGCATCGTCGATGGTCGACTACATCTTCCGCTGGATGGAACTGCGCTTCCTCCGCGCGAGTATCCTCCCGCCCGAGCCGCTAGCGACCAAAGCAACTGCGCGCGCCAAAAAGCGCTCCGTGGCAGCCACACCGACCGTCGAACCCCGGCGAACGACGCCGCGATCGGCCGCGCACCCCGCAACCGAAGCGACGAGCACGGGCATGAGCTGCCCGGACTGCGGCGCGATCCTCGTGTTCGCGGAAGGCTGCATGAGCTGCCGCAACTGCGGCTATTCGCGGTGTTGACGGCGGGCAATCTCAACACGTCGCGTGGACTTCAGTCCGCGCGACGTTCGATCCACCAGCAAAGCTTGATTCGCGAAACAGTTCGGCGCACGACGGGGCGTTCTACGGAACGCCCCTACGCGATCGGTTGTCGCGCAACGTTGCTGAGTTTTGCGATCGTGATCCGTGCGCTAGTGGCCGCAGCCGCAGGCGCCGCCACCGCATCCGCAGCCACCACCGCCGCTTGATGGCGCGTCCAGCGCATCGAAGCCGTTGCCGCCCTTCGCGACGGCCGCGAACATCGAGAGCGTGCGGGCGCCGTTGCCGTGGCCCTTCGGACACGTGCCGGGCTCATCGCTGCGGCCCATCGGGCGCAGCATCTCGTACTTCGATGTGCATTTGGGGCAGTAGTACTCGTACAAGGGCATGGCGTGTTGCTCCTGCGGGTCATGGTAGCAGGATCTTGCGCGGCGCAGCGGCTCGCGAAGGGATTTCACCACGGAGGACACGGAGATCACGGAGGGTTTGTGGGGAGCGTGCACGCGTCGGCGGCGCGGAATCGAGCGCCGCGCGGACTGAAGTCCACGCTACGCGGGGCTTTCGCTGGCGCACGCGGCGCGTATCGGTTGGACGAGGGCGTATCCTGCGTCGGTCCGGCTTTACCGGACACACAGCCGGGCGGCTATGCTCCACGCTTCGCGTCGCGTTTCGCGAGCGATCGTCGGCCAGCGAAGCGGCTTTTGCGCCGCGCGGCGCCAAGCGGAGAGAACGGCGAAGCGGGCTTTTGCGCCGCACTACGCGGGCTGAATGCCCGCCCTCCAAACCGACGACTGACGACCGGAGTACTGGCGAGCCAAACCTCGCCCAACCAACCCTCTGTGCCTCTGTGTCTCTGTGGTGAATTCGTCCCGACGACCGACGACCGACGACCGACGACCGACGACAGTCTAGTAGTCGAGGTAGTCTTTGAGCTTCTTGCTGCGGGAGGGGTGGCGGAGTTTGCGGAGGGCTTTCGCTTCGATCTGGCGGATGCGCTCGCGCGTTACCTGGAACTCGCGGCCTACTTCTTCGAGGGTCCGGCTGCGGCCGTCTTCGAGGCCGAATCGCAGTTCGAGCACTTTGCGCTCGCGCGAGGTGAGGCTGTTGAGCACGTCCATCACCTGCTCCTTGAGCAGTTGATGCGATGCGGCGTCGGCAGGCGCGAGCGCTGACTCGTCGGGCAAGAAGTCGCCGAGGTGACTCTCGTCTTCCTCGCCGATCGGCGTCTCGAGCGAGACCGGCTCCTGCGACACCTTGATGATCTCGCGCACCTTCTCGGGCGTAACGGGCGGGCCCTGCAACGGGTCCGTCATGCCAATCGCGATCTCTTCGCTGGTCGGCTCGCGGCCGTACTCCTGCACGAGGCGGCGGGAAACGCGCACGAGCTTGTTGATCGTCTCGACCATGTGGACGGGGATGCGAATGGTGCGCGCCTGGTCGGCGATGGCGCGCGTGATCGCCTGGCGGATCCACCACGTCGCGTACGTGCTGAATTTGAATCCCCTGCGATAGTCGAACTTCTCGACGGCGCGGATGAGGCCGATGTTGCCTTCCTGGATGAGGTCCAGCAGCGACATGCCGCGCCCGATGTACTTCTTGGCGACGCTGACAACGAGCCGCAGGTTCGCTTCCGTGAGCAGCTTCTCGGCCTTGAAGCCTTCGCGTTTCAGCGCGCTGAAGTAAGCGCAGAGCTCGTCCTCTTCGGGACAGTTGCCGTTGACGCGCTCCCACGGCGGGGGTAGCAGCAACATCTCGCCGCCGAAGCGGTCGGCCATGGTTTTGATGTGATCCGCCTGCAAGATGTGCGTGATGATCGAGAGGCGTACGATCGCGGCCTCGGCCTCGATCTGTTCGATCTGCATGTGCTCGGCGAGGCGGCCGGCCAATTCGAAGTCCATCTCCGCATCGACGGCGGCGCGCCACGGTGCGCTGCCGATCACGTCGGAGAGCATCGAGCCCTTGATGCCGATGTCCTTGCCGATGAACACCACGCACTTCTGCGCTTCGCTGTACTGATCGACGAGCGTGAGCAGCGTCTCCTGCCCGGTGGGCAAGCGGCCGTGATCTTCGAGCCAGTGGCGATCGACGGCAGCGAGATGCTTCGCCTCTTCCATCTCCCGCGCGATGCGACGCTCGTCGGAACCGGACAGCAGATGCACTTTGCCGATCTCGCGCAGGTACATGCGGACGGGGTCGTCGACGCCGTCCTGCTCCTCGAGCGGCACAGCTTCTTTCTCGACAGCGAGTTGGTCTATCTCGGTGCGTTCGGGGCCTTCGCTCCATGGGTCGGACGTGAGCGCGCCGGTGCGCGTCGGGGGAACGGCGACGACGGAGTCGGCGAGACGGGTGTAGGCGTCGCCGAACACTTCTTCGGCGGTGTCGGCCGGAAGCACGGGCGTTGACGCCTCTTCGATGACCGCGGGCTCGGCGCGATGCCTTCCCGTCATTCCCCACCTCGTGTCGCTGGTCGACGGCCATCATCGTGCTGATCCAGCAGGCGCTGATGAACGCGGCGTCCAGCTTGCATGTCGTCGACAAAGAGACGGGCGGGGTCGGCCTCGTCGTCCGCAGTGTACGCGTTATCGGCCGCGCCTGACTTCCACACTGCGTCGGCGCGCTCTGCGACCTTGGCGCCGCCATCAGCAGCGATATCGGCCAGCACGGCGGCGCTGGCGCGCTTCGCGAGCCGCAGGCGTTGCTGATCGATGCCCCAGACGGCCGAACGGAGCGCCTTCACAAGGTTGTCGTCGTCGTACGGGGGCAGCACGGACGCCGTCACGCGCTCGTACTGCGGCCGCAGGTCGGACGAGAGCGCCTCCTCGAACGAATCCGCGTCGCCATCGCCGGCGAGCCAGAGATCGAACAGCGCGCGGTTCTCGCTCTGGGAGAACAGATTCGGATCGAGCGCTTCGCCTTCTTCGCGCAGCTCTGGATAGCGGAACAGCAGCGTCAGGCAGAACTCCTCTTTGCGGTCGTGCACGACGTTGCTCGATGCGGTCGCAACCGCCGCGGCGGCGCGCTCCGCCCTCGCACGCACGGGCTGGCGCAGTTCCTGGCGCAACACTTTCTCGTCGACTTGCGCCATCCGAGCGAGACGCTGCAGGTAGTGCGATTGCACAACGGGGTCTGCGGTGAGTGCAATGATCGGTGTCAGTTCGGCGGCGGCGGCAGAGCGTTCGCGCGGCTGCGTCAGGTCGTGGCGGCCGGCGGCGACATCGAACAGATGGTCGAGCACCGGCTTCGCGTTCGCGACGAGTACGGGCCACAGCTCCGGACTCGTGCGGATCACCTCGTCGGGGTCGCGCCCCTCCGGCATCGAAAGCACGCGCAGGTCGATATCTACCGACGCGACCTGCCGGACGATGCCGCGTGAATTCGGCTCCGGCCGGTTGCGCAGGCTGTTGTTGATGATCTCGTACGCGCTGCGGATCGTCGCCTCGCTGCCGGCGTTGTCGGCATCGAGCGAGAGGATGAGCGTCGACGAGTAGCGCTTGAGCAGCGCCACCTGCCGCTCGGTGAGCGCGGTGCCCATCGATGCGACGACGTTGTGATACCCGTGCTCGTGCGCGGCGATGGCGTCCATGTAGCCTTCGACGATCACCGCCTGACCTTCGCTGCGTACGGCGTCTTTCGCCAGATCCAGCCCGTACAGGATCGATCCCTTGTCGAAGATCGGCGACTGCGATGTGTTGACGTACTTCGGCTGCACATCGCCCGCGCCCAGCGCATCGCCGGGCAGGATACGGCCGCCGAAGCCGGCGACGCGGCCGCGTTCGTCGCGAATCGGGAACATCAGCCGGTGACGAAAGCGGTCGTACGCGCCGCGATCGTTATCGCGATCGACGGCGAGCCCCGCCGTCACGATCTCCTGCGACGAGAAGCCGCGGCCTGTCAGATGCGTGGCCAGCGCGTCCCAGCTGTTGGGCGCGTAGCCGATCTGAAACAACTCGACCGCCGCCGGCGCCATCTTGCGTTCGGCCAGATACTCGCGCGCGACGGCGTGCATGCCATCACCGCCGGCGAGCATCGCGTGGAAGTACGCCGACGCGGCCTCGTTGAGTTCGTACATGCGGGCGCGGCGCGTGTCTTCCTGCGGGTCACGGCGCGACTCCAGCGATACGCCTGCGCGCTCGGCGAGCGTGCGAAGGGCGTCGCGGAACTCCACGCCGTCTTTCTTCATCACGAAGGAGAAGATGTCGCCTCCTGTGCCGCAAGCGCCGAAGCAGTGCCAGCTCTGGCGCGTGGGATCGACGTGGAACGACGGCGTGCGCTCGGTGTGGAAGGGACAGAGCCCCATGAACGTACGTCCGGCGCGCTTGAGCGTGACGAACTGCGACACGAGATCGACGATGTCGACACGCTGCTTGATCTCGTCTACTTCGCTCATCGCAACCCTATCCTAGGAACGCCGCGTCAA
>JANXYW010000090.1 GCA_025355835.1 Chloroflexota bacterium | reverse complement strand
CTCGTGGAATCGGCGCCCGATGGCATTGTGGAAGTCGACGCGCGTGGACGCATCGCGCTGACGAATGGCGAGACGCGGCGGATGTTTGGCTACGACGGCGAGGAGCTTGTCGGGCAGCCCGTCAGTGTGCTGATGCCGGAGCGGTTTCGCCACGCGCATATCACGCACTTGGAGACGTACGCGCGCAAACCGTCGCTGCGCGCGATGGGCAACGGCCTGGAACTGGTCGGGCGGCGCAAGGACGGCAGCGAATTTCCCGTCGAGATCAGTCTCAGTCCGACGAGCTCTGGCGGCGCGGCGTTTGCGATGGCGATCATCCGCGACATCAGCGAGCGGCAGCGGCTCCAGAAGGAGCGCGACCGGTTGCTCCTGGAAACCGAGGCGGAGCGAGAGCGCGCGCGGATCGGCATGGATCTGCACGACGGCATCATCCAATCGATCTACGCTGTCGGATTGAACCTGGAGGCGGCAGCGGACGATGTCACGCACGATCCTGCGGAGGCGCAGAAGCGCATCGACCAAGCGATTGAGCAGCTGAACGACACGATCCGCGACATCCGCAGCTACATCTTCGAGTTGCGCCCCACGCGCTTCGCAGGCGATCTCGAGGAGTCGCTGGCGAGCCTGGCGCAGGAATTCAAAGTCAACTCGCTCGTCGATACGACGATCGATATTGCGGCCGGCGTCCCGGCGCTCGACGACGAGCGCGGGCTGGCGATCTTTCATGTCGCGCTCGAGGCGCTGACGAACGCCCGGAAACACGCACGCGCAACCGTCGTTCGGATAGCGCTGGATATGGTCGGCGATACCGTTCGGCTGGAAGTGCGCGACAACGGCGTTGGATTCGACACCGCTACGTTTCTGACCGAGGACCACAACGGCCTTCACAACATGCCCGAGCGCGTGCGTGCCGCGGGCGGGGTGTTCAGCATCGAGAGCGCGCCACGCGCCGGTACGATCGTGCGCGTCGAGATGCCTTCGGGCGCAGCGTCGCCGGACTAGGACCTTCCCAGATTCTTCTCGCACGCGGAGGACATCCGTTAGGGCGGTAGGCCGTACTGCCTCTGTCCGGCGTTGCCGGACGCACAGCCGGCGACGGCTATGCCACGCGCTTCGCGTCTACGCCCACACAGTAGAGGACGTGATTCAGTTCAACCGATCGCATGCGGTGCAATCGGCTGGTAGCGGACGATCTGCTCGAAGTAGTCGAGCACGGTCCTATCCGCTGATGTGATGCCGCGGAGGGGGCGGGCGGCGAGGCGGGTTTCGACGAAGTAGCGGGCGACGATCGCCTTTCGCGCGGAGTTCTTGTGCGCGAGTTCCCATACCGCTTCTTCGACGAGCAGTGCTGCCTGCGCGACGTCCGCCATGTAGTTCGAGAGTCGGCGCGCTTGCAGTAGCCGCACGTCCTGCGGTGCGCGCTCGATCCAGGCGATCGCTTCTTTCACTTCGTCGACGGAGCGGCCGATCTGCGACGCTGTTCGCGTCAGCGACGGGTGCTCGGCGCCGCCGAGCGCGCGCTCGATGCGGGCGAAGAGCGCTTCGTCGGCGTGCTCCTTCGTCATGGAGCGAAGGACATCGAGGCAGATGATGTTCTCGGTGCCTTCCCAGATCGTGTGGCACTGCGCGTCGCGGAGTTGGCGCGCGACCGGCCAGTTCTCGATGTAGCCGTTGCCGCCGTGAATCTCGACGGCCTGGGATGCGAGATCGATGCCGCGGCGCGTGCAGCGGAGCTTCGCGAGCGGCACGAGGATGCGATAGAGGCGCTGCGATTCCGCGTCGTGACGCGCGCCTGCCTCGGCCGCCTCGAACGCGATGGCGCAGCCGGCTTCGACCTCAACCGCCATCTCGACGAGCGTTTCTTTCACGAGCGGGTACGACGCGATGATCTGGCCGAACGCCGTGCGGTGATGCGCGTAGATCGCTGCTTCCATGAAGCTGCGGCGCATGATACCGAGGCCCATCAGCGCGACGCCGAAGCGCGAACCCTGCACCATCTCCATCATGCGGTTGACGCCGCGGCCGTCGCGCGCACTGCGATCGTCGTCGGTGCGCTCTGCGCCCATGAGGTACGCTTCGGCATCCTCGAAGTCGACCTCACCTGTCGGGACGGCTTTCGTGCCGAGCTTGTCTTTGAGGCGACGGATGTGAACGCCGTTGCGTGTGCCGTCGGCGCGGAACTTCGGAATGAGGAACTGCGCGAGGCCCTGCAGCCCGGGGTGAGCGCCATCCGGCCGCGCGAGTGTGAGGATCGCTTCGGCATCGAGGTTCGAGCAGAACCACTTCGCGCCGGTGATACGCCAGCCGTCCGCGGTCTTGGTCGCGGCGCAGTCGCTGCTCGCGAGATCGCTGCCGCCCTGCACCTCCGTCATGAACATGCCGCCGGCCCACGCTTCGCCGAAGTCCATCGTCGTGAGGTGCGGCAGAAAGCGATCGCGGATCTCTGGCGGCGCGTGGCGATTGACGATGCCGGCGGCGCTGCTGGTCATGCCGATGCCGCACGCCATGCCGGTTTCGGCCTGGTTCAGGAAGTAGAGGAATCCGGTGTTGACGACGGGCGGCAGGTGGCCCGCCCGCGTCTTGCGCACCCCGTCCGTCCAGCGCAGGCCGAGGAAGCCGTTCTCCCACAGATCGCGCTTCGTATCGATGGCGCTCTGGTGGTGGACGATCTCGTTGACCTCGTTGCCCCAGGCGTCGTACTTCTCGAGCCGCGGCGGATTCTTGTCGGTGATCTCCGCTCGCGCCGCCACCGGGCCGCCGATGACGCCGCCCATGTTGCGGAGCTGCGTCTCTGCGAACGCGCGATCGTCGGGCAGCGCGAGGCGTTCGACGAGCTGGCGCAGATTCGGGTCGGCGTCGTACCAGTTGAGGCCGATCGCGCTGTCGATGGCGGTGAAGTCGATGCCCTCGGCAACATCGGCGCGCTCAGTCGTTGTCATGGCATGCCTCGCGGTCTGGGGTTGATTGTCGCGCCCGCATGATACCGCCACGGGTCCTTCCTATCGCGCCACCGGTGTTAGGATGTATGGACGAGGAAGGACGGTCGCGTGGCACAAAAAGAGATCGAAATCATCCTGCTACGACAGTGGGCCAGTCACATGAGCCTGCCGATTTGGGTCACCGGGCTCAACGGCGACCTCCTGTACTACAACGAACCGGCTGAGGCGCTACTTGGCGTGCGCTTTGACGAAGCGGGCGTGATGCCGCTCGCGCAGCTCGCCGATAAGTTCCAGATCGCCGCAGAAGACGGCACGCCGATCAGCGCGGCTGAGATACCGCTGGCCGTGGCGCTGCAGCAGGGCCGGCCGAGTCACGTACGGCTGCGCTATTGCGGTCTGGACGCCGTCTGGCGGGACGTGGAGCTCACGGCGTTTCCGTTTGAGGGCGAGGGGCGCCGGCGGCTGGGCGCCGTCGCCATTTGGTGGGAGGTGCCCAAAACGTGAAGGTCACGCTGTTTGGCACGCGTGGCTCCCTCGCTACGTCTGGCCCCGAGACGTTGCGCTACGGTGGCAACACAGCCTGCGTCGAAGTGGAGGGCGCCGACAGTACGCTGTTGGTGCTCGATGCCGGTACCGGCATTCGGGCTCTTGGTGAACGCGTGGCGCGAGATGGCATCAGGCGCGTCGATCTACTTCTCACACATTTGCACATGGATCACATCCAGGGTCTGGGCTTCTTCAAGCCGCTGTACACACCCGGGTTTGACGTGCACATCTGGGGCCCTCCATCGACAACCATGGATTTGCGAAAACGACTCGCGCGTTATTTGTCGCCGCCGCTCTTCCCGGTACGTCTCGATGATCTGCCGGCAACGCCCACGTTGCACGATGTTGCGCGTGAGCATTTCACGATCGGCGGTCTCGAGATCACGGTGGACCTCGTCTATCATCCCGGTCCCACGGTTGGCTACCGCATCAGCGAGCAGGGAGCAGCGATGGCCTATTTGCCCGACCACGAGCCCGCGCTCGCGACGGGCGAGCTGCCTTCTGATCCCGACTGGATGTCAGGCTCCGCGCTGGCAGCGGACGTCGATCTGCTGATTCACGATGCGCAGTACAGCGATGCCGAGTATGACGAGCACGTCGGTTGGGGCCACAGCTCGATCAGTCACGCGCTTGCGTTCGCCCGCACGATGCGGGTGCAGCACCTGGTGACATTCCATCACGACCCTTCGCACAGCGACGATGCGCTCGACGAGATCGTCCTGGCGGCGCGCAGTGGCGGCAGGCTGCCGTTCAAACTTACGCCAGGAACCGAAGGGGCCGTCTTCGAAGTTGGAATGCCCCCTGTTGGCGCATAGCGGCCGCAGCCGTCATCGTGGGCGCTGATGGATGTGCTGCAGTACGCAGGGCTGGTTGCCGCCGCGTTCGTCGCCGGCGCGGTGAACGCCGTCGCGGGCGGCGGGTCGCTGATCAGCTTTCCGGCGCTGATCGCCTTCGGCTACGCGTCGAAAACGGCGAACGTCACGAATACGACGGCGCTGTGGCCGGGCTACGTCGGCGGCTCCGTCGGCTATCGCAACGAACTCAAGGGGCAGCGCGGGCGGCTGATCCAGATCGCGATCCCGAACGTCGCGGGTGCGGCGGTTGGGACGGTTGTGTTGCTGCTGACGCCGGGGTCGGCGTTCGCGGCGATCGTGCCGTTCTTGGTGCTGTTCGCGTGCGTGCTGATGGCGTTCCAGGATCGCATCGGCGCCTACACCGAGCATCATCGCACGGCGTTCGCGGAAACGGGTCGGATGCCGGCGCCGGTCTTCGCGGCGATGTTCGTGTTGGGGATCTACGGTGCGTACTTCGGCGGGGCGCTCGGCATCATGACACTCGCGGTGTTTTCGATCTTCCTTGCGGAGGACATTCAGCGGCTGAACGCGCTGAAGGGCGTCAGCTCGCTGATCATCAACGCTGTCGCGGTGGTGGGGTTCATGTTGTTCGGGCCGGTGCGATGGCTTCCGGCAGCATTCATGGCCGTGGGCGCGATCGCGGGTGGATATTTGGGTGTCGGCGTTGCGCGCAAGCTCGGCAAACGATGGCTGCGCATCGCGGTCATTAGCTACGGGCTGGTGTTCGTGGTTGTGATGTTTGTGGGGCAGTATTCGTGACAGCGAGGCGGTGACCTCACCCCGACCCTCTCCGCCTCGCCCCGGCGAGCAGGCCGGCGGAGAGGGAGGACGGGTGGCGCGTTCGGAAGACCCCGCACCGGACAGGAGTATGATTTAGACCCGCCGCGAGAGTACACGGCGCAAAAGTTCGGAGGCCCACCATGATCGACGCGAAGCAGGTGGCAACGAAGCCTGAGGATCTCGGTATCGATAGCGAGAGGCTCGAGGCGGTGTTCGCGCGAGCGAAGCGCGATGTCGACGACGGCACGTTGCCGAGCGCGCAGGTCGCGATCGCGCGGCACGGCAAGCTGGCCGGGATGCGGACGTACGGCTCGGCCGTGCACGGCGGCGTCGAGAAGCCGGCGACGGACGATACGCTCTACGCGTTCTTCTCGACGACGAAGGCCGTCGTTTCGGCCGCGGTGTGG
>JANXYW010000079.1 GCA_025355835.1 Chloroflexota bacterium | reverse complement strand
CGGCCAGCAGATCCACGGCGGCATCGGCTTCACCAAGGACTACAAGGTCCAGCTCTACTTCCGCCGCCAGAAGGCATCGGAACTAGCCTGGGGCGACAGCGACTACCACCGCGAGCTCGTGGCGTCGGAGCTGGCGATCTAACGCCGTGGATTGCCACGAAGGACACGAAAGAAGCACGAAGAAGGGCCGCCCGAGTGGGCGGCCCTTTGCTATAGGTGTCTACAACCGTGACGGGCTCCGAGTCGAGCAGGCGAAGGAGCAAATGGAGCGCAGGCGCTCTACCTGCGTATCGAGCGCAGCTTGATCACACCTGTAGCGCCACGAAAAGAGACCGCTCATTTCGAGCGGTCTCTTTTCGTCTATTCCTGATTCTTCGTGCTTCTTCGTGTTCCTTCGTGGTTAAGTCGCGCTACTTGACGACCTTGATCACCTTCGTCTTCGCGATCTTGTCGTGCCATGCGTCGTGCTTCGGGTCCCACAGCACCCACAGGTAGCCGAGACCAAGCGCGATGCCTGAAACGAAGTAGCCCACGTACCGTAGCAGCGCCGCGCTCGGCTCAAGCAGCGCACCATTCTCGGCGTTAACGACCTTCAGCCCCATCACCATTTTGCCGGGCGTCTGGCCGCTCGTTGTCCAGAAGTAGTACGAGTACCCGACGCCAATCGCCAGGCTTATAATGCCGCCGAACACCTGTCCCAGCAGCAGTTGCAAGATCATGTTCGGAATGATCAGGATGACGCCATCGATGATGGCCGCCACCAATCGCGTGAAGAAGTCCGCCGACACGGTTTCGGGCGAAACCGCTGGCTGAGACGCCATTGAGTCTTGTGCTTGCATGATTCCTCCATCCTCCTACGGGCGCGCGCGGGTGCGTTCCCGTCAGCTTCATTCTCGGCGCAAAGGCTCCAATCTGGCTATCAGGGACTACCCTAACACCGTGGCCAGCCAGAACTCGGCGAAGGCCGGAGCGTCGACTCCCGTGACGATCTCTGTCTCGTGACCCGCCGCCGGGTCGATGAACGTGCGGACGTGCCCCCGGTGCATGGCAACGGTCACCCGCACCGCCTGCGTCGTCACAAAGCGCCGCCCCGCATCGATCATGCACGCAACAGCGAGCGGATCGTGCAGCAGGGCGACGTACTCCGGCGGTGGCGCGCCCTCGTCGTGCGGCCCACAGCGGATTCGTCCCGCTCGTCGCGCGCTTGCCCGGGCCGGGGAGTCGCACAAATGCCAATCCGAATGTTGACAAACAAACGTTTGTTTGTGTACTATCGCCCATGGCTGCTCTGACAACCCCCGTACCTGAACTGACGACCACCCGCGACGCCATCCTGGACGCCGCCGAACGGCGTTTCGCCGCGCGCGGCTTCGACGGCGTCTCGGTGCGCGAGATCACGGCCGAAGCGGGGTTGAAGAATCAGGCCAGCCTGTACTATCACTTCGCCAACAAACAGGAAATCTACGAGGCGGCCTTGCGCCGCGGCGTCGACGCCATCATCGCGCGCCTGGCGGAGGGCGCGCAGACGATGCGGCCTGCGCGTGATTCGGCGACGGTCGCACGTGATCTCGACCGCGTGCTCGATTACCTCATCGATCATTCGGACGTCGCACGCCTGATCCAGCGCGCTGGCCAGGACGAGAGCAGCCTCGTCCGCGGCATCGTCGCGCGCGTCGTGGAGCCGCTGTATACGCTCGGCGTGCGCGTGCTCGCCGATGCGGGCGGGCCGTGGACTAACGACGAGCTGCCGCACGTCGCGGCGGGGCTGTATCACTTGATCTTCGGCTACTTCGCCGATGCATCGTTACTGGAAGCCGTGCTCGGTGAAGACCTCCGCGGTCCGGCGGCAATCGCGCGGCAGCGGCAATTTCTGAAGTCGGCCGTCGCACGCCTGCTCGGCATCGACCCGCGCACTGTGACATTGGAAGAAGGAGAACGACTATGACCACCGAAACGCGCGTCGATCTGTACAGCGCTGACACCTACGCGCACGCGATGCCGCACGATGCGTTTACATCGCTGCGCAAACACGACCCCGTGCTCAGGCAAACCGAACCGGCCGGTCCAGGCTATTGGGCGCTGACACGGTACGAGGACATCGTCACCGTCTCGTCGGACAATTCGCTGTTCTCGTCCGAGCGCGGCGGCACCAACATCGAAGACATGCCCGAAGACGCGATGACGCTGCTGCGGACGATCCTCATCAACATGGACCCGCCGCGTCACACGAAGTATCGCCGGCTCGTGGCCACCGGCTTCACGCCGAAGATCGTCGCGCAAACGGAGCCGCACGTGCGCGAGATCACGAAGCGCATCGTCGACAACGTGGCGAAGCGCGGATCGTGCGACTTCGTGACCGACATCGCCGCGCAGCTGCCGCTCGCCGTGATCTGCGAGATGCTCGGCGTGCCGGAGGCCGACCACGCGAAGGTGTTCGACTGGAGCAACCGCCTGATCGGCTTCGACGATCCGGAATACAACACATCGGCCGAAGACGGGCGGATCGCTGCGACGGAGATGTTCGTCTACGCGCACGGCCTCGCCGCCGAGCGTAAGGCGCGCCCAAAGGCCGACATCGTCAGCATTCTCATGGGCACCGAAGTCGATGGCGACGTACTGGCCGAGGCCGACTTCGACGGGTTCTTCATTTTGCTGTCGGTGGCCGGCAACGAGACGACGCGCAACCTCATCTCCGGCGCCATGCTCGCGCTCATCGAGCATCCGGAGCAGCGCGCGCGGCTGATCGCCGATCCGGCGCTGATCACCACGGCCGTCGAAGAGTTCCTGCGATACGTATCGCCGCTGATCTACTTCCGCCGCACGCTCTCCCGCGACGTGGAGGTGGGAGGCCAGCAGATGCGCGCCGGCGACAAGGTCGCCATGTACTACCCGTCCGGCAACCGCGACGAGGCGATCTTCGGTGACGGCCAAGTATTCGACGTGGGGCGCGCGCCGAACCCGCACATGGCCTTCGGCGGCGGCGGCCCGCACTTCTGCCTCGGCGCGAGTCTCGCGCGGCTAGAGATTCGCTGCATGTTCGAGGAGCTGCTGCGCCGCCTGCCCGACATCGAGCTGGATGGCCCCGTGCAACGCCTGCGCTCGAACTTCATCAACGGCATCAAGCACATGCCCGTGCGCTTCACGACCGAGTGATACTCGCGAGGCACGTTCGAGACAGCACGACTTCTCGCGATCAGTGCGGAGACATTAACAGGCGATAACGTTCCGTTCATCGCGGCGGCGTATCATCGCTTCAGACGAACCAGAAGAAACCAAACGGCGGGCGTAAGCACGTCGAGTGGTTGGGAGGCCGGACAAGGCGGGGTGTCCGGCCTCTCTCCGTTTCCTTTGGAAACGAACTCCAAGAGACCTGCGAGTAGGGATCGCCAGTTGCGTGGCTAGTGGTCTTGCGTGAAACTCAGCCCGGGGGAGAGGCGCTCAAACGGAGCAAACTCGCGAGGGCTGAGGTGAGAGTATGAGTCCACGCCCCTACCGCTTAGGCAAACGACAGGCCGACGTCGAAGACACGCGCGATCGCATCATCGCCGCCGCGCGAGAGTTGTTCGGACAGAGCGGATTCTACTCTGTGAGTTTGGATGACGTCGCGAAGACCGCGGGCGTCGCGCGCGCTACCGTCTACTACCAGTTCGAATCGAAGTCGGGACTGCTCGACGCCGTCGTCGCCGCCATCATCCAGCGCGTCGGGGTCGAGCGTGCGACACGCGCGCGCGAGCATCCTGATGCCGCCATGGGCATTCGCATGTTCGTCCACGAAGTCGCGTCGTTCAACTCGAGCGAAGATGTGCTGCTGCGCAATCTCTACGGGCTCGCAGCCATCGATCCCGAAGCGAGCCGCGTTCTCGAACAATACGAAGAGCTGCGCAAGGATGTGCTGTCGTGGCTCGTAAAACGGCTGGCCGATCAAGGGAAATTGCGCGGCGGCGTCTCGCAAAAGCACGCCGTTGACATGCTATGGATGCTCACGAGCTTTCGTTCGTTCGACCAGCTGTATTCGCGGAGCGGCATCTCTGTGCGCGCGGCGAGCATGCTGCTGAGCGATCTGGCGGCGTCCGCCGTCCTCGCCGCGGACTGACTCCGTCCGTCGGCCGCTGCAACGACTATCCCCGGCTCTTGCGATCCTTCTCCTGCTCTTCGCGCTCGCGCCGCTCCGCTGCTTCCGCTTCGTCGATCAGCTCCGCGGCGCCGGCTTCGACGTCGCGCTTGATATCGGCCGGCTGCGGAATGCGCGCCTCCATCGTGTCGCCAAGGATCGCGTAGCGGTTGATGCCGAGGTAGTGCAACGGACGCTCCTCCGGGTCCGTGAGCAGCCACGTCTCGTCGAATGCATCCTTCTCCACCTGCACGGCAGCGACCTTGCCGACGAACAGCGTGTGGTCGCCGACGCGATACGCATCGTGTACGCCACACTCGATCCAGCCGACGCAGCCTTCGAGCAGTGGCGCTTCGATTCGGCGGGCGCGAAACGTCGGCAGCTTCGTCAGCTCCAGTTTGCTCAACTCTGTACCGCTCACGCTGCCCAGGTACTGCACGTGGTGCAGCAGCTCGCGCGTCGGAATATTCAGCGCGAACTCCTCGCTGTACTTGATCATGTCGTGCGTGTGCCGCGCCGGGTGCACCGCAACGCCTATCAGCGGCGGGTCGATGCTGAGCGGCGTCACGAACACCGCCGGCATCACGTTTTGCGCGCCATGCCACGACGTACTCACCAGCGCCACCGGCGAGCCGCCAAGCAGCCGCCGCGCATCAAGATCATTCAGCGAGTGTCTCATACCAACAGCGTACGCGACGGGCGCAGCAGGATCGATCTGCGAAGTCGAATCGCACCCCGCGGGCACCAGTACCCGCGGAGCTTAAGTTCCGCCGAATGCTTGGTACGCCGCGAATGTTCCATGGCTGCGCACGGTACGATGATGGCCGGAGGCTGCTCGTGACCCGAATCGCGTACTTGGACTGCTACTCAGGCATCAGCGGCGACATGCTGCTCGGCGCGCTGCTCGACGCCGGCCTCAGCATCGACGCGCTGCGAGCGGAACTCGCGCGGTTGGGCGTCGACGGCTGGACGCTGCGATCCGAACGCGTCACGCGCAGCGGCATCGCAGCCACGAAAGCGCACGTCGATCTCGCCGAGTCGCCGCAGCCGCACCGTCGCCTTCCCGACATCGTCGCGCTGATCGCTGCCTCGACGCTGGACGACGGCGACAAGCAGCGTGCAAGCAGCGTATTCGAGCGGCTCGCAGATGCCGAGGCGCGCGTCCACGGCGTCGCGCGCGAGGAAATAGCCTTTCACGAAGTCGGCGCTCTCGATGCTATCGTCGACATCGTCGGCAGCGTCGTCGGGCTGCGGCTACTGGGTATCGAACGGCTGTACTGCTCGGCGCTACCCGCCGGCGGCGGTACCGCGCGATCCGCGCACGGCGCGCTCCCCGTGCCGACGCCTGCGACGCTCGAGTTGATCGCCGCCGCACATGCACCACTCGCGGCATCGGCGGGCGACCGTCCGATGGAGATGGTGACGCCGACGGGCGCCGCGCTGGTCACGACGCTCGCCACGTTCGAGCGCCCAGCGCTGCACATCACCAGCGTCGGCTACGGCGCCGGTGGCCGCGATCCCGAAGGGTGGCCGAACGCGCTGCGCATCTGGATCGGCGATGCGATTGAGCCAGCGCGCCCAGCGATGCTGCTGATCGAAACAAACATCGACGACATGAACCCGGAGATCTACGGCTACGTCCAGGAGCGGCTCTTCGCCGCGGGTGCCGCCGACGTGTGGTTCCAGCCGATTCAGATGAAGAAGAATCGCCCCGGCGTCATGCTGTCCGTGCTCTGCTCCGCCGATCGCGAAGACGTCATCGCGGACGTGCTGCTGCGTGAGACGTCGACGCTGGGTGTGCGCGTGAGCACCGTCTCGCGCCACGAAGCGCAGCGCGAGAGCATCGAGTTCGAATCGAGCCTCGGCCCCGCCGCCGTGAAGGTGAAACGCCTGCCCGGAGAACCGCCCCGCGTCGCGCCCGAGTACGAAGCCTGCCGCCGCATCGCGGAGGCGCGCGAAATGCCGCTCGCAGAGGTGTACCGCATCGTCGAACGCGAAGCGATGGCGCTCATCGGCGCATGATGTTGTGATGTGGCGCCTCTTCGTGGCGGGACGCGAAGCGTGTGGCATAGCCGTCCCCGTCTGTGAGTTCGGCGCAGCCGGACCGACGCAGGACACCGCTCCGCCTGAAGGCTCCAGCCGCGTGCGAGATCATCGCGGCGCCGAAGCACGGATCGCTTACCGGCCTGCGCGCCCAACGGCAGACCCCCAACGATCTCTCCGCGCCCTTCGCGGCTCCGCGGTGAATCCCGGACGGGCTACAGTGAGAACTGCGTCTTGCCCTCGTACACCGCCATCGCTTCGTCGACGCTGTGGCCGCCGTACGTGATGGCGGAGATGGCGTTCGTCATCTGCACGGCTTCGTGCAGCGGCTTCTGGTGGATGTTGCGCCCGGTCGCGCTGCCGAACGCGCCCGAGATGAAGATCTGGTCGTGCAGCGTCTGCAAGAATTTGCGGACATCGGTGCTGCCGCCGCCAGCGGTGATCACGCGCGTTCGGCCCGCCGCCTGCACGGCTTCCTTGAACGCCTCGGCGGGCGACCCTTCCTTCGGCTTGCAGTAGTTGACCTTGCAGAAGTCCGCGCCCAGCGTCGCACCCAGACCTGTTGCACCTGCGATCAGGTGCGGGTGCTGTTCCTCGGCGACAGCCGCTCCGCGCGGATAGATCCAGAGCACCGAAACGAGGCCGTTGCGGTGCGCCTGGAAGCACGCTTGCGCTGCTTCGCGCATCTGCTCCGACTCGAACTCACTTCCCAAATACACCGTGAATCCCACACCGACGACGTTGACGCCGTTCTCGCGCAACGTGAGCGCGTCATCGACGCTGCACCACGCCAGGCTCCGCGGATCCTGTTGCGACGTTTTGATCAGGTGCGACTTCGAGTTGAGCTTCACCAGGTACGGCACCGTCGGATAGTCGCGCGCGTACCGCGCAATCAGACCGAGCTGGGTCGCAAAGCAGCCGATGACGCCGTCTCGCGCGATGCGAAAGAGATGCTCCGGGTCCGCATCGTCCGCCGTGATCGGCGTGCCATCGCTCAGCGCGCCGTAGAAGTCGTCGTTCAGATGCTCGACCTTCTGATCGCCCGCGAAGAGCATCAGCCGTCCCGTGCCCTTCGTCATCGTCTGGAAGTTCTGCTCGTAGAGCGATTGCTTCGACGACGGTACGTCGGCGGGAACATCGATTTTGGCGGACGTCATGGTGGTCATAGCGGCTCCTTCGTGTGCGGTCGTCGGTCATCCATATGAGGCACGGTCTTTCGGCGGCACCGCGCGCGCCCGCGCATCAGCGGGTTTGTGTCGCCCTCATTATCGGATGCCCCGGTGGCAGCGACAACAGCCAACTTGCCCGCTTACGGAGAGTCGAACGCAACGTCCGATCAGCCCTTGTGGAACTCGGCCGCGCCGTAGCTGAGCAGATCGCTGAAGTTCTTCGTGACAATGTCGGGCGTGTAGTCGACGGCCAGCTTGGGGTCGAGCGCGTACTTGCCCTGGAGCACGTGCACGGTCGTGAGCTTCGCGCCCAGCGCGGCTTTCGAGCGCATCAGAATGCCCGGCTTGTCGTCGATTAACACGTAGTGGTTGGCGGGAAATTGCAACTCGACAGCGGGGAGGTAGCGCTCCTTGTGGGCGAAGATGAAGACGCGGCCATCGACCGCCTCCGTGACGCCGCACTTGTGGATCTTCGTCGGCTGGAACACCGGATCGCCGTCCGAGAGCACCAGCGGCAGCCCCATCGTCTTCAGGTGCAGCACCGTCTCGATCGCCTTCGGATAGATGCGCGACCCGAAGTCCCAGTCTGAAAGCGCGTCGCTGGCGGCATCGACGATGGCCTTCTTGTCGTCGGGCGCCTCGGCGCGCAGCCGCTTCATCTGCTCGTAGAAGTCGATGACATCGACTTCATTGCGAACGATCTCGTACAGCTCCCAGAAGCGCGCGGCCAGCGCGTCGCCCAGGATCGCGAGCATGCGCGCCTCAAGATCCTTCTTGACGCCGTCGTTGTCGAGAATCGTGTTGTCCAGATCGATCATGAACACAAGGTCGCGCACGCTGATGCTCCTTCGCGAGAATCGTCGGTCGGCCGATGCCAGCGAGAAGCATGGTATGCCGCCGCGCGCGTTCATGCGAGAGTGAAGCGCGGTCGTGCGCCCTAGCGACCGAAGAGGCCGAGCAGATCCGTCTGCGCCAGGATGTGGCCCTGCATCGCGGCCTCCACGCTGTCCTTTCCGGAAACGTCGCCAGACGAGATCGGGAGCGACTGCCCAGCGGTGACCAGCGCGGCATCGAGCGCGTATAGCCGGAAGTGGTAGTGGTGCGGAGCCGCTCCCACGGGAGGACACATGCCGCGGTAGCCAATCAATTGCGCGCCGCCGCCCGGGATGGCGGCATCCTGGAAGATTGCCGGCGGTAGCGCGTTCGTCGTGCTAGGCAAATCGATGACGAGCCAATGCGTGAAACCACCAGCCAGCGGCGCATCCGGATCGTGCACGATCAGCACGAACGCCTTTGTTCCGACGGGCGCGCCGCTCCACGCCAGCGCAGGCGACATCGCTTCGCCCACACACGAATACTTCGCCGGAATCGTGCCGTTGTTCGTGAATCCGTCGCTAGTGAGCACGAGCGTCGATGGGAAGGTCGGCCTGGATGCGACCTTCGACGGCTCCATGGACGCGTATCTGTACTCTGCCCGCGCAGCCACGGCGAGTGTTTCGGGCTGGAAGGCAGCATAAATCGGGAACGTGCCGTTACCTGGAGGCACCGCGGCGTCCGTCGCTGCGGCGGAGCATCCGCCCGGGCCGAGGGTCCGCGTCCCGGCGAACATGCCGTTTGCGTCCGTCATTGCCGAATCGAGGGCCGCGGCCACCTGATCGGACCGCGGCAGCCCAACGTCAAGGCGCACCGTCGCGTTCGGCGCGAGCCCGGACAACGTGATTTCGACGATGCCGTCACACGGGCCTGTGTCCGGGGAGATCGTCATCGATAGAGCACCGCGTGTGGATGATGCAGCGGGCGGCGTCGCCGATTGGCTCGTCGGCGCGCTCCCATACCTATTGCCCGAACCGCCACGGCACCCAACGAGCGCGGCTATAACAACGAGGGCGATGCCCATCGCGACTGCCGAGCGAATCGTGAGCGTTCGAGTGCGGAGCATCAGCATTGACTCGAACAGGTCCGCGCTTCCCATCTGTGATCAGAGTCGGCAACGTAGCTCGTCCGTATAAGGTAGATTGTGCGACGCGTCGGCGTTGTCAGCCGGGACGAATTCTGGTCATTCTCTTTGCGCTAGGGCGCCCACCGCACGGCGTGCACCGCGTGCGTGCCCTCGAGGCCCTTGAGCGCGACCTCACGCGCGTCTCCGAACAGCGACGGGTCCACCGACGACTCGACGAGCGAGCGCAGGACGCTGGACACGAGGATCTCGCCGCCCTTCGCCTGGCCGGCGACGCGCGACGCCATGACGACGTTTTTGCCGAAGAAGTCGTCGTTCTCGCGGACGGCCTCACCGGCATGGAGTCCGATGCGTACGCGCACCGGCTCCGGCAGTGCGCCTTCCTTCGCGAAAGCGTGCTGGATCGCGATGGCACAGTCGAGCGCCTTGCGCGCGGACTGGAAGGCGAGCATGAATCCGTCGCCGAGGTGCTTGACCACGAACCCGCCGTGCGCATCGACGCAGGAGCGGATCATGTCGTCATGCGCATGTAGCAGGTCCTGCCACCCCCGGTCGCCGAGGCGCTCGGTAAATACGGTCGAGTCCTCGATATCGCTGAACATGATCGTGACGGTGCCGTCCGGTGCGACGGCGTCGCGCCAGACTGAGGGCCGCTCTTCCCTCGCGGCGGTGACGACGCGGTCGACCGAGCTAAAGAGTGACATCGAAGACGGGTCGAGCCCCTGCGCCTTCACCTTGAGCGCGACGCAATCGTCGACGACCAGCGTGACGCCGAGCTTCTGTGCCCGATCGACCGCCTCCTCGATCAGCGCAAGCGCGTGCTCGCGGTCTCCCGGCTCGTTACGTCGCAGCAGCATGTCCGCGTAGCAGCGGCGATGGTACGACGAGATCACAGTGTTCTCTCGTTCGTCGTCCCGCTTGATCGCCGCTTTGAAATGCGATTCAGCTTCGTCCCACCGCTCGAGGACCGTAGCGCAGAGCCCGAGGGGGCCGTGCACGGAGCCAACCGACACGATCGCTTCGACGGTGATGGCCAGATGCGCCAACGGCTCGAGCATCCCGTACACCTTCTCAGCGATGGGCGCCTGGTCAAGCGCGAAGCAGGTCCAGGCGATTGCCTGCCCCACCGTGACCATCCATTGGGCATCGGGTGGGATGTTCTCGAGACCGGCCGCATCGAGATCGCGAAGCAGGGAGAGCGCCTCCGTGCGCTCGCCGACCTGCGCTAGCCGATCCGCGAGTACGGCCTTATAGAGTGTGCTTCCGGGAGAGTTTCGGACCGCTTCGCGGAGGAGACCGATTGTCTCGCCCGATCGACCCTGCATACGACGAATCGTGAGGAGCTGGCCACCGAACGAGACGACCGCCTCGCCAACGTTCGTTTGCTGGCCGAAGGCGAGCGCCTCCATCGCCGCGGTCTCACACGCATCAAGCGGACCGGAGCACATATGCAGCGTCGCGCGTTCTAACTTCGCCCACCATTCGTGCGTAGGCAGGCGGGTCTTTGCCGCAAGGGCCTCGAGCGCCGCGGTGCCGTCCTTGAAGCGCCGCAACTCACCGAGGGCAAGCAGATCCACCTGCTCTAAGTACACCGCGTCAGCTTCGAGCATGACGTTGCCCGCATGACGCGCGCACGCCCGCATCTCGGTGCTCAATCGGACACGATGCTCCGGGTTTTCCGGTCGAAACGTCGCGCCGCGCAGGGACATCAGTGCGACTGCAGTAAGTGCTGGATCGCCGATCTGGCGCGCGAGTGCGACAGCCTCTTCGGCCTGGCGCACGTGCTCCGCGCTCCGGCCGCCGAACCAGGACGTAAATCCACCGCTGCCAAGCTCGTCGGAGGCCAGGTCCGTCGCCGCTGGCGGGGCAGCGCGGACAAGCGAGGCGAGCGCGCGCACGCGCAAGGGCATGTCCTCTTCTCGGAGGCCGGCGAGCGATTCCTCGAGCATACGCACCGTCTCTGGGCGTAACGCCGGATCGCCGTAGTTAAAAAAGGCAGCGTCTGCGAATCCGACGGCCGCGCGCGCCAGCAGCTGGCCATCGTGCATGGCACGCGCCGTGTCGGCGGCGAGCCGGTATGTGTCCAGTGCCCCTGACGGCGTGCCTGCCTTGCACTGCGCCTCGCCGAGCTTCAGCAGTAACGCCGCCCGCATCGCGTCGACGCCCGTCGCACCGAGCAACTCCAACGCTCGGCGGTAATGCACCACGGCGTCTTCGTGGCCGTTGAGGTCGGCCGCGCGGTCGCCGGCCCGCGTGCAGTAGTCGATCGCCTTCTGCGCGTCGCCGCCGGCTGCAGCGTGGAAGAAGTGGTAGGCGAGCTCGTTGACGTGAGCGTCGAGACCCGCGCCGTAGAGCTGTTCGAGTGCCTCCCCGATCTCGCGGTGGAGCAGCACCCTGCGCGGCGTGCTCAACTCTTCGAAGAGCGTCTGGCGTATAAGCGCGTGCGTGAACTCGTAAACGACGGGTGACTCGCCCTTGCGCTCGCCGATGAGCTGGGCCCGCAGCGCCTCGTCCAGCACGTCGAGCAGCTCTGTCTCGGCCACGGAGGCGTTGATGGCGCCGAACTGCTCCCAGGTGAAGCCGCGCGTCATCGCGGACGCGCGCGTGAGGGCGGTATTGGCGGCCTCGCTCAGGCGCGAAAGCCTGCGGCCGATGACTTCGCGCACGCCCTCGGGGATGCCAAGGTCGGCGACGGCGAGGCCGCCTGCGGTCCAGCGGCCGCTCTCGCGGACGAGCTTGCCAGTCTCGACGAGGTGCTGCAGCACCTCCTTGATGAAGAAGGGGTTGCCCTCCGTCTCGCGCCAGATCGCCTGGGCAAGCACGCTGCGCCCCTGTGACGTCTCCTGGTCCGATTCGATGCTGTTCAGCAGCTCGAACACCTCGTCCTGCACGAGGCCACGGAGGGGTACGCGCGTGAAACGCTCCATCCGCCGGAAGCCGGCCAGAGCCTCCGAGAGCGGGTGGGTGCGCTCGAGCTCGACGTCGCGGTAGGTCGCCATGAGAAGCAGGCGGTCGTCCGCCGCGTGCCGCGCGATGTGCTGCAGCAGCAGCAGCGACGGCCGGTCGACCCAGTGCAGGTCGTCGAGCAGCAGCACGATCGGCTGCGCGACCGAGGCCTTGCGCAGGAACGCGGTGATCGAGTCGAAGAGCCGGAGGCGCTCGGCGTCGCCCTCCAGCCGCGGCGCCTCCTGGCTGTCGGGGAAGCGCTGCCGCACCTCCGAGACCATGGCGGCAATTTCGGGCGCCCCGGGTCCCATCTGCTGGCGCAGCTCACCGTCCGGCTGGATGCGGGCATACTGGCGAAGCGCCTCGACGAACGGCCGGTAGGGCACGG
>JANXYW010000067.1 GCA_025355835.1 Chloroflexota bacterium | reverse complement strand
CGTCGTCGCTGCCGTCGCGCAGGAGCGCGCGCAGGTCAGTGCCTTCGGTGGCGAAGAGGCAGGTGTAGAGCTTGCCTTCGGCAGAGATGCGGGCGCGCGTGCAGTCGCCGCAGAACGGCTGCGTCACCGACGTGATGACGCCGACTTCGCCGCCGCCGTCAGCGTAGCGCCAGCGCTGCGCGACCTCGCCGCCGTAGTTGGCGTCGGTCGGCTCCAGCGGCATCTCGGCGCCGATCATCCGGACGATCTCGTCGCCGGACACGACGTCGTTCAGGCGCCAGCCGTTGCTGTGGCCGACATCCATGTACTCGATGAAGCGGACGATGTGGCCGGCGCCGCGGAAGTGGCGCGCGAGGCCGACGACGGTGTGGTCGTTGACGCCGCGGCGCACCACGGCGTTGATCTTTACGGGATTGAGGCCAGCCGCCGCCGCCGCATCGATGCTGGCGAGAACGCGCGCGACCGGGAAGTCCGCATCGTTCATCGAGCGGAAGACGGCGTCGTCGAGCGAATCGAGGCTGACGGTAACGCGTTTGAGGCCGGCTTCGGCGAGCGCCTGCGCCTGTTCGGCCAGCAGGGAGCCATTGGTCGTGAGTGCGATATCAATATCCGGGATCTGCACCAGCATGGCGATCAGCGACGGCAGCCCGTGGCGCAGCAGCGGCTCGCCGCCGGTGAGACGCAGCTTGCGCACACCCTGCGTGGCGAAGATGCGCCCAAGGCGGGCGATCTCCTCGAACGAGAGGATCTCGTCGCGCGGCAGGAACTGGAAGTTCGCGCCGAAGACTTCGCGCGGCATGCAGTATCGGCAGCGGAAGTTGCAGCGATCGGTGACGGAGATACGCAGATCGCGCATAGGACGACCGAGGCGGTCCAGCGGGCCGCCCACAGGCGTCGCAATCATCTCAGCCGGCTGCGTCCCCATCGGACATCTTTCTCAGCAGTTCCAGCGCCTTCGCCGCCGCGTGGCCGCGGTGGCTGATGCGATTCTTCTCATCGGGCGGCAGCTCAGCGCTCGTCACGCTGCGTCCCGCGACGACGAAGATCGGGTCGTAGCCGAATCCGTTCGTGCCGCGCGGCTCGTAGCCGATACGCCCCTCGAACACGCCGTCGGCAAGTTGCACATCATCGCTGCCCGGCGTCGCGATGGCGATGACGCAGCGGAAGCGCGCCGTGCGCTGCTCCTCCGGCACGCCGTCCATCTCTTCCAACAGCAGCTCTAGCTGCCGCACTTCGGAGATGTTCGGATCCGTCCTGTCGACACCAGCATATCGCGCGGAAAAAATTCCTGGGCGGCCGCCCAGGTGATCCACTTCCAGCCCAGAGTCATCGGCCAGCGCCACGAGCCCGCATGAGCGCGCCGCCTCGATTGCCTTAATCGTAGCATTCTCCGCGAACGTGCTACCGGTCTCTTCGGGGTCGAAGTTGACACCGAGATCACGCGGCGTCACCAGCTCGAAGCCGCAGCCATCGAGCAGCATCTGGAACTCGCGCAGTTTGCCCGGGTTGTTGGTGGCGATGACGAGTTTAGGCAGCATCGGCGCAGCGTATCACGGAGGCGGAACCACAGATCGCACGAGCGAGCACCAAAAGCTGTAGTGGTGCTCGCTCGTGTGTCGTGTGTGTGCCGCGTCAGCCCGCTGGAACGGGCACGGGAAGCATGATCTCGCAGTTGTACTTCTGGGCGAGCGTCATGAGTTTCTCGATGTCGGGCGGGCCGGGCGGTGGCGTCGTAAGGCTCGGCGCTGGTTCGCCCATCTCCGCGAAGAAGTTCTCGAACCCCGCCGGCGACACGCCGAGAAGCATGCGACACGGCGTCGTACCGGTGTTTTCGAACGTGTGCATGATGCCACGCGGAAGGAACACGAACGAGCCCGGTAGGCCTTTGATGGTCCGTTCGCCGAGGGTGAAGTTAGCCTCACCTTCGAGCACATAGAAGAACTCGTCTTCGTTGTGATGGATGTGGGGAGGGGCGCCCGTGCCCGGTTCGCCGACCTGCTCGACCAAGCCGAACGCACCGCCCGTCTCCTTGCCGGTTGCCTTGAAAGTCATGAGGTGACCCAACATCCAGATCGACGTCCCTTGATCCCGATGGAGCTCTATCTCGTGTGTCATTGCGTCGTTTCTTTACGCGCCGAAGCGCCTGTTATGTTTGCCAGCACGGCCGCGGTGATCATTTCCGCCGCCTGCTGCGTCGGTACGCGCTTTTCGCTGAAGGCTTTCCAGACGTAGAAGTCCGTGAGCGCCAGGGCGGCGCGTAACTCCGGTGCGGCGAGCCTGTGTTGGCCGAGCGCCAAGCGCAGTAGCTGTTCGTGCCCGCGAGCATCCTGCTGCACGAATGCCTTGAGCGCCGGGACCTCGTCCTGTTCGCAGCGGGCCACCGCGATCTGCCGGGCGCCGCGTTCGTACATAGCGAAGAGTTCGTGCACCAGCTTGCCGATGCGGTCTGGCAGGGCCTCGATTCCGACGAAGATGTCCGGTCCGGGCGGCTTGATCAACGCCATCACATGGCCGCCGCAGGCGGTTACGAGGTCATCGACGGTAGGGAAGTGCTTGTAGACCGTGCCGAGCGCGAGGTCGGCCCGCCGCGCGACCTCAGGAAGCGTCGTGGCGGAGACGCCCTGTTCGTTGTGCAGCGCCAGGGTCGCTGCCAGAATGCGCCGCTTCGTCTCTGCGACGCTCTCCGCTCGCTTGCCGAGGTCGTACCCGCGTGGCGCCATGCGTCGGACCGTTCTAATATATTGACTGAATGCAACTGCTAATTAAATTATCACGTCCTGCTGGCCTTGTCAATAGCCCGCGCGGAACTTCGCCTGTGGGTTGGTGTCTCAGCTGGCCGCGGCCTGAGCCGCCTCGATGATCTGCCATGCCTGCGCACGATCGCCCCAGCCGTAGATGTCGACTTGCAGGCCCTGGAGCGCCTTGTATGTGCGGAAGAACTGGTCGATCTCGCGCTGCCAGTGCGATGCGATATCGGCGAACTCACGCACATCCGCGAAACGAGGATCGGCGACGGGCACGCAGATGATCTTGTCGTCGCCGCCCTTGTCGTCGCGCATGCGCAGCACACCGATCGGCCGCGCGTCGAGGTAGCAGCCCGGCAGCGTCGGCTCTTCGACGATGACGAGCACGTCGAGGTGATCGCCGTCGTCGGCGTGCGTGTTCGGGATGTAGCCGTAGTCGGTGGGGTAGTGCACGGACGAGTACAGCGTGCGGTCGAGCCGCAGGACGCCGCGCTTATCGTCCCACTCATACTTGTTGCGGCTGCCGCGTGGGATCTCGATGAGGACTTCGATCGTGTCAGGCATGATCGATCCTACCGCACGGCGGGGGAACGGCGGATTGCGTGGCTTTCACGGAAGGGGACGGGAACCGCAGATTGCGCAGATGGGGAGGGCAAAAGTGATGGTCCACGACACGTGAACGCCCGAAACGAGTCTCTACGGCTTCGCGGTGAAGCCGCATTGCGATTGTCATGCAGAGCGTAGCGAAGCATCTTGCTCGATCGGGCAAGGCCCTTCGCTTCGCTCAAGGACGACACGACGCCCGGCGAGTTGCGCACGACGCCCGGATCGTTGGCTTTTCCGCGAGAGGTGGATATAGAGGGGCGTAGAGCCTCACGTTCCCGTCAGCGCGAACTTCGCCAGCTGGCGGTAGTGCGCTCCGCCTTCGCCGAGGATCGACTGCATCAGCACGAACTCTGCGACGTGGAACGACGGGAAGACCGGCGCATCGAAGCGCGTGATAGCTTCGTGCAAGCGAACGCGATCCGCGGGCGTCGCATCCTCTCGGACGCGGGCGAGCGTGAGGTGGGCGTTGAAGTCGCGCTGCTCGCGGTCGAAGCCGAGCGGTTCGAGCGCGGTTTCGACGTTCTCGGCCAGATCGGAGAGCGCGCCTTCATCGCCGCCGAGGCCGATCCAGATCACGCGTACCTGCCTGCCGCCGAACGATCCGACGCCCAGCGGCGTCAGCTCGAACGGCGCCGAAACCTCGGCGCACCCCGCGAGCGCCTGCTTGATCTCGGGCAATCGCTCCTCGGGCATGGCGCCGAGGAATTCCAGCGTCGCATGAATGCCTTCGGGTCGCACCCAACGCAGCGCCGGCATCGCGAGCGTCCGTTGCAGCCCGTCGATCGTGCTGATGATCGTGCGCTTCACGTCGTGCGGGATGTCGACGGCGACGAAGAGCCGCA
>JANXYW010000043.1 GCA_025355835.1 Chloroflexota bacterium | reverse complement strand
CGTAGCGGTCGGTGGTGTCGGGGATGTTGCCGAAGTCCGGCAGCGTGCCGAAGTGCGGATGGTTCACCTTCTGCATCAGCCCGACGAGCCAGTTCGGATCGGAAGACAATCCCCAGTGGTTCTCGATCAGCACGTTGATGCCTGCTGCGTCCGCGTACTCGATGAGCGCGGAGAAGCTCTCGGCGCAGCGATCCTGTGCGTCGGCGTCGCCCTCTTGCGCGCCCGTGTTGCAGCGGATGGCGTGGCAGCCGAGCACCGACGCGATATCGATCCACTTGTGGTGGTTCTGCGCTGCGAGCAGGCGGCTCGCCGTCTCCGGCCCCGCCATGCTTCCCTCGGCATCGCACATGATGAGCAGGATTTGCACGCCGGCATCTTCGGCGCGCTTGCGGAGTTGCTTCAAGTAGCCGTACTGCGGTGACGGGAAGAACGTGTTGACCAGCTCGAGCCCGCTGATGCCGACATCGTGGCAGAGATCGACCATGCCGAGCTGGTCGATCTCCTTCGCGAAGAACATCTTGTGCATCGACCACGCAGCGAGCGAGATCCGGAATTTCGTTTCGGGCATAATGCGCCTCCTGTCGGGGTTCTGGCCGCGATCGTACGGGATTAGTTGGTGTTAGAGAAGGTCGAGTTCACCGCGGAGGCGCGGAGGATTTCTGGTTAGCTCTTCAGCCGCGCCTGCACGGCGTCGCTGCGCAGCTCGCGCAGCGCGTCGGCGGCGATCCAGCGGGCGCTGCGGCCGCCGTCTGCGCGGATCTGTTCGGCGCACTTGATTGCGGCGGCGTTGCAGCGGCGGTTGCGCTTACCGATGTTGCGCAGCGCCCAGTTCACGGCTTTCTTCACAAAGTTGCGGTCGTCGCCCGCTTCGCGGCGAATCACGGGCAAGAACTGCAGGATGTCGGCATCGGGCGCGGCCTTATGCTTGTACGCGAAGTACGCAATCATCGTGAACGCCGCGCGCTTCACGTACTCCTGCTTGTGCGACGACCAGACGTGTGCCTTCTCGTACGCGTACGGCGTCGCGACGAAGAGATCGCAAACACCATCCACGACATCCCATGAATCGAAGTCCTTCGCCCAGCGATCCATCTGCCGCTTCGTGACCTTCGCTGGCTCATCGACCATGCCCGCGAGGATGCGCGCTTCGTGGATGCCCGACTGCCAGAACTGCTCGGCGAACGCATGGTCGCGCCCCGCGCGCTTCGCGATCGCCCGCAGCGTAGGCACGCTGATGCCGAGCGCGTTTGCGCCGACGATGCCGAAATGCGCCTGCCCGGCGGCATGCTTCTTGCTGGCGTGCGATCGGAGTTCTGCGAGGACTTCTTCTGCGGTCACTAGTCCACAGATTACACAGATTTCACAGATTGTTAGGCGCGGGAAGCGAATAGGCGATCTGCGAGCGCATCGAGCACCTCACCCCGGCCTTCGGCCACCCCTCTCCACGACGTGGAGAGGGGATTGGATGGAAGAGCGTGCTGTTCGATGAGGTGCCGGTGGCAAACGGAGACGCGAGCTGAATGCCCGCGCTCGAAATTCCTAATCTGTGTAATCGGTGAAATCCCTACGGGTCGTAGACTGGGGATGCCCCGTTCGCCAGCGTTCAGGGTGCAGCGCGCACAATGACAACGCCCAAGAAGATTACGGCGATCCCTCCCGCGCGCTGCAGTGTCGCTTCGTGCACGTCATTGCCGAAGATGCCGATGTGGTCGTAGACCGCCGAGCCGAGCAGCGTTCCCGCGGTCGCTGCGCCGAGGAAGAGCGCCGCGCCGATGCGTGGCACCGCGAACCCAACGCTTAGCAGATACGCCGTCGCGAACAGGCCGCAGAACGCGAGGTACGGCTCTAGCCCGCGCATCGAAATCACGAGCGCGATGGCGCAGAGTCCGACAACCAGGGCGAACGGCCATCCGTTGTCCAGAGGAGCGGGAAAATTCGGCGCGTCGCCGCGGAATGACCGGACGACGAGGACGATCGCGAGACCGCCGATCGTCCCGACAATGGAGATCCACGTCGCCTCGTAGGCCCCGCGTCCGCGGCCCATCGCGCCCAGCATCGCCAACTGCGTGGCGGCGCCCAACCCAACCACGATGGACAGAAGTATGTACGCGTTGTGTGACATGAAGACCTCTGCATCGAGCGAGCGAGCGCCGTTGGCGCGCGTCTCAGCAAGCGCGTGACGCGCACTGTAACATCCGTCGTCGCGTTGCGGGGGGCTTAGGGCGGATCGTTCGAGCGCGGCGTTGTTCTCTGCCTTGCGGAATCAGACGGCGCATCGAGCACCTCACCCCGGCCTTCGGCCACCCCTCTCCACGACGTGGAGAGGGGATCGGATGGAAGAACGTGCTGTTCGATGCCGGCGTCACGCCAAACGAAAAACGCGGGCCGAATGCCCGCGCTCGCAATTCCCAATCTGTGCAATCGGTAATCTGTCGACGCGCCCATCGCCGCGTGCTGTTCGATGACGCCCTTGCGCCAAATGAAAAACGCGGGCTGAATGCCCGCGCTCGCAATTCCCAATCTGTGTAGTCGGTAATCTGTCGACGCGCGCCCGTCGCCGCGTTTCGATGAGGCCCCTGCGCCAAACGAAAACGCGGGCTGAATGCCCGCGCTCGTCACCAACCAATCCGTGAAATCCGCGAAATCCTTGTTCCCGCGCCGCCTACCCCTTGCGGGCGTCGCGCGCGCGGTCGCCACTGCCGAGGGTGCGTTTGCGGATGCGGAGGCTTTTCGGCGTCACTTCGAGCGCTTCGTCGTCGCCGATCCACTCGAGCGCCTGCTCCAGCGACATCTTGCGTGCCGGGAAGAGGTGCGCGGCGATGTCCGATGTGGACGAGCGGATGTTGGTGAGTTTCTTCTCTTTCGTGATGTTGACCGCGATGTCGTCTTCCTTCGCGTTCTCGCCGACGACCATACCCTCGTACACCTTGTCGCTCGCCTCGACGAACATCTCGCCACGCTCCTGCGCGTGCTCAATCGAATAGCCGGTGACGGCGCCCGAGCGATCAGCCACGAGCGCGCCGTTCGTGCGATGTTCGATTTCACCCTGCCACGGCTCGTAGCCGTCGAAGAGGTGGTTGAGCAGGCCGGTGCCCCGCGTGTCGGTCAGGAACTGGCTGCGGAAGCCGATGAGCCCGCGTGACGGGATGCGGAACTCCAGCCGGACGCGGCCCGTGCCGTGGTTCACCATGTTCGACATGCGGCCTTTGCGGCCGGCCATCTTCTGCGTGACGATGCCGACGTAGTCTTCGGGGCAATCGACGACCAGGTGCTCCATCGGCTCCAGGCGCTTGCCGTCGACGGTGCGTGTGATCACCTGCGGCTTGCTCGCGGTCAGCTCGAAGCCTTCGCGGCGCATCGTCTCGATGAGAATGGCCATCTGTAGTTCGCCGCGACCCGACACCTTGAACGTTGCATCGGTGTCGCCAGCTTCGACATGGAGCGCGACGTTCGTCAGAATCTCGCGATACAGCCGGTCCTTGAGGTTGCGCGCGGTGACGAGCGTGCCTTCCTGACCGGCGAACGGCGACGTGTTGATCGAGAACATCATGCTGACGGTCGGCTCGTCGATCGATACGCGCTCCAGCGGACGCGGGTCGTTGGGGTCGGTGACGGTGTCGCCGATGTTCACGTCTTCGAACCCGGCGATCGCGACGATGTCGCCGGGGCCGGCCTCCTCGATCTCCGCGCGCTCCAGACCTTCGAAGCCGTAGAGGTATGTGATGCGCCCCTTCTCGACCGATCCATCCTCACGGACGAGGCCGACGTCCTGTTTGGCGCGAATCGTGCCGTTCATCATGCGGCCGACCGCGAGCCGCCCGACGAACTCCGAGTAGCCAAGGTTGAGAATCAGCATCTGCAGCGGCATCGTTGTGTCGTACTGCGGCGCCGGGATAGAGCGGATGATCTCCTGGAACAGCGGCTCCAGCTTGTGATCCTCGCCGTCCTGCGTCGTGCGGCAGATGCCATCGCGAGCGATCGTGTACAGCACCGGAAACTCGAGCTGGTGCTCATCCGCGTCGAGGTCGATGAAGAGATCGTAGATCTCGTTCAGCACTTCCTGCGTGCGCGCGTCCTTGCGGTCGATCTTGTTGATCACGACGATCGGCGTCAACTTCAACTCGAGCGCTTTCTTCAGCACGAAGCGCGTCTGCGGCAGCGGGCCCTCGCTGGCATCGACGAGCAGCAGCACGCCATCGACCATCTTGAGGATGCGCTCGACTTCGCCGCCGAAATCCGCGTGACCCGGCGTGTCGACGATGTTGATCTTGTACTTCCCGAAGCGCACCGACGTGTTCTTCGCAAGAATCGTGATGCCCTTTTCGCGCTCCAGGTCGTTCGAGTCCATGACCCGCTCGACGACTTCCTGGTTCTCGCGGAAGACGCCACTCTGCCAGAGCATCGCATCGACCAGCGTTGTCTTGCCGTGGTCGACGTGGGCGATGATGGCGATGTTACGGATGTCATCGCGCTGGGCCGAGGTGGTTGCCTTCTCGGGCGCTTCGGTCTGTGCGGTGGTCATGCTGCTCCTTCGGGTACTCACGCCCTTACGGCGTTATGTTCGGCTCGATTACATCAGCCAGCATCCGCGCGGCCCCTAAGGGGCGTCACGCTGGGGCCGTCATCCCCAATTCCGAACACAAGCGGGTCGTGGGAGATTCAGACGATGCGTATACAGGATAGCGGATTCTGGGATTCACCGCAGAGCCGCAGAGGACGCGGAGGTTCGGTTGAGTTGGGTGCAGGGCGTATGCTTGGACAAACGGGCGGTTCGTGGCGGCACGAGCACCTCACCCCCGGCCTGTCTCCCGCGGCGACTCGAGATCGGCCATCCCTCTCCACGACGTGGAGACGGGAGCGTACGGAGTCCGTGCAAAATGAAGAGGCTTTCGAAGAACGATGTTGGTTCGAGGGTGACGCGAAGCGTGGAGCAAGCCGCCCCCGGCTGTGTGTCCGGCAGTCGAAGAGTCGCCATAGGAGACAGCCGGACCGACGCAGTACAGTGCTTCGTGTGACGACAATCCGCCGCGTGCGAGAGACCGACGACTGACGACCGACGACCGACGACCGACGACTGACGACTGAGCACATGACCAACGAAGACCGACTACGCCAGCAGTACGACGACGCGGTGCGCGCCGAAGGCGCCGAGCTGCCCGGCCCGTTCCACACCGTCTCCGGCCGCCCGATCGATCGCCTCTACGACGCGACGGACGTCGCCGACATCGACTACGAGCGCGACATCAACGTGCCGGGGGCGTATCCGTTCACGCGCGGCATTCACAAAACGGGCTATCGCGGCAAGCCGTGGACAATCCGCATGTTCAGCGGATTCGGCAGCGTCGAGGAGACGAACAAGCGGTATCGCGATCTTCTGGCCGCCGGCAACAACGGGCTATCCGTTGCGTTCGACATGCCGACGCTGATGGGCTACGACCACGATGATCCGTGGGCGCAGGGGGAGTTCGGCAGCGGCGGCGTTGCCGTCGATTCGCTCGCCGATATGGAGATCCTCTTTCGCGATCTGCCGCTCGACGAGCTCACGACATCGATGACGATCAACGGACCCGCGCCCGTGCTCTACGCGATGTTCGTCGCGGCGGCGGAAAAGCGCGGCATCGCGCGAGCGGCGCTGGCGGGCACGTTGCAGAACGACATCCTCAAAGAGTTCATCTCGCAGAACGAGTTCATCTTCCCGCCCAAGGATTCGGTGCGGCTCGTCGTCGATACGATCGAGTTCGCGACGCGCGAGATGCCGAAATGGAACCCGATCAGCGTCAGCGGCTACCACATCCGTGAGGCGGGCTCGACATCGGCGCAGGAGCTGGCGTTCACGCTCGCGAACGGCCTCGAGTACGTGCGCTGGGCGTTAGAGCGCGGACTCGATATCGACGATTTCGCGCCGCGGATCAGCTTCTTTTTCAACTGCCACAACGACCTGTTCGAAGAGATCGCGAAGTTCCGCGCCGCGCGTCGCATCTGGGCGCGCATGATGCGCGAGAAGCTCGGCGCGAAGAACCCACGCTCGTGGCTCATGCGATTCCACACGCAGACCAGCGGCGTCTCCCTCACGGCGCAGCAGCCGGAGGTGAACCTGATCCGCGTCGCGATCCAGGCGCTGGCAGCCGTGCTCGGCGGCACGCAATCGCTGCACACCGACGGCATGGACGAAGCGCTGGCGCTGCCGAGCGACAAAGCCGCGACGTTAGCCGTGCGGACGCAGCAGGTCATCCTGCACGAGAGCGGCGTCGTCAACACCGTCGACCCGCTCGGCGGTTCGTACTTCGTCGAGCGCCTGACGTCGGACATGGAGGCGGACGCGCTCCGCTACCTCGCGCAGATCGACGCGATGGGCGGCGTCATCCCGGCGATCGAGTCCGGCTTCTTCCATCGCGAGATCATCGAAGCGTCGGCGCGTTTCCAGCGCGAAGTGGAGAGCGGCGAACGCGTCATCGTCGGCGTCAACGCCTACCAGCAAGCAGGCCTCGACGACGTGCCGATCCTCCGCATGGACACCGAAGGTCGCGACCGCCACATGGCCCGCCTGCGCGCAACAAAAGCCGACCGCGATCAGACGGCGTGGGCCGCAGCGCTCTCCCGCCTCGAATCAGCCAGCCGCGCCCAAGAAAACACCATGCCGTACATCATCGAGGCCGTAACCGCCGGCGCCACCGTCGGCGAAATCTGCGGCCTTTGGCGCCGCGTCTTCGGCGAGTACAAGGAAGTGATGGCGGTGTAGGTCTTAAGTCGTCAGTCTTAGGTCGTCGGTGCGCGCGAACCGCACGTCATACCACCGTAGCGCGGGCTTTTCAGCCCGCGCGGCGCTCGCGGCAAGCAGACCGTCGGTCGTGCCACCGTAGCGCGGGCTTTCCAGCCCGCGCGGTGCTCGCTACGGGCTGACTGGCTGACAAGCTGACAAGCTGACATGCTGGCCGGCTGACATGCTCGAAAGTGGTCGGGGAGACAGGATTCGAACCTGCGACCTCCCCCTTCCAAAGCAGGCTGCCTAGATTTGTTCAAGCGATTTCTGGAGGTCGAGGGTTTGCCTGCGCACCACGGTCCGGACGATTTCGGAACCAGGTGTTTCGCTCGCTGCCGCGTCGGCCGCTACGCGGGTTCGCTTAAGTAGATCGGCGACTATCTCTTTGGCCCGTTGCCTCCGCATTCCCCAAGACAGTGCCTCGTTGATGACGCGGTCGGAAGAAACGCGTTCCAAGAGTTCGATGCCGTCGATGCGCATAGCCAGCTTCTTCACGCCATAGATGCGCGTCGACATCAAGTCGTACAGCGGAGCGAGTCGTATAACCCCCGGGCTCTCGTGCAGTACGGAAAAGTTCTTTCCGTGTGCGTCACCATTCTGGATCAAGACGTTGACCGTAACAGCTCGCAGCAGCGCTTCCATCGCGGCTACGCCTTCGTAGTCATTGAGAATTCGTGCGACCATACGCAAAGACGGACCTCCATCCTCTTCGTACTTCTCGCCAGGAAGGATGCTTAGCGCCTGGCAAAAGTCTTCCTGATGCACACGCCGAACCGTTCCGTCCGCTTCCATGATGCGGTCATACCGCTGAACAACGATCATCCTGCGCTCGTTCACGACGGCCGTCTCAACCGCGGCAACAGGCAGATTCAAGTATCGGGCGAACCGCATGCAAAAGAATTCGTTATCCACAGTGCTGAATTTGGTCGAGAGTTCAGGAATCTCTGGCTTGAGGATGTGGGTGGATGGAAGCCCAACGTCCGACTTCGCCCATGACCCGTTGGGTAGCCGCGTGAGGACCAATTTCTGCTGCACGCCAGCGAGCGAAATGCGAAAATTTTCATCGACTCCGAACGGGGCCGTACTGAGCCGAGCTACCAGTTCCGCCAGTTCCGCTTCACTGATTGGAGTGGCTGCTTGCGCGGGTCTTTGGGGTGGGAGCGGCTGACCTGTGCGGAGGACGACGAGCGCGCCGGCACAATCTCTCCCCAGTTCCCGAATCAGGGCGTACGTATCACTGACTTTGAGGTCGAAGTGCTCCGCGACTGTCCTGCGAGCGGGACCTTCCGGGAGCAGCCCTTCCAGAAACCGACGAACGACGCCGTGGGAATAGGGCATCGCTACCAGAGGGAGGCGCAGCGACAAGAGGGGCACGCCCAATTCGTAGTGATCGAGTGCCTCCTCAGTGTAGGAGAGCCGGAGCCTTCCCCCCTTGAGCCTCTCGACTTCGGCAACACGAATACTGTCCATCCAGATTGACAGAGAGTCGCTCATGACTATTCGCCATTCTTGGGGTCAGGTTCGATTTGCTCGAGAGTGATCCTCACGCCCAGCTCGCGAAATATCCTTAGAAGTCGACCGAGTTGCTGTTCGGGCTCCTTGCTCGATTCCAGTCGACTGACATATTTGCGCTCAGTTCCCGCAGATTCTGCGAGGGCCTGCTGGGTGAGGCCGGCCATCTTTCTGTAGTGACGTACAGCCGCGCTCATGGACTGGGGGGAATAAATGTGAAATGGCTTCTGCCTGGGCATCGTAGCTCCACCCGGGGCCTGTACCTCGATTGGTACATCATGCTCCGCCGAGTCAATGTACCTCACTTGGTATATCTCTGCAAGAAGACCGCTTGTACCACTTGAGGTACATCGATGCCTCAGGCCAAGCGGTTGCGGCGGCGGACTCGCCAAGAGGTCAGGAATGGTCTCTGGACCATTGGGGGTAAGCTGGTCGGGGAGACAGGATTCGAACCTGCGACCTCCTGGCCCCAAACCAGGCGCGCTACCGGACTGCGCCACTCCCCGACGTGAGTGCTGGCGTAGGATAGCAAACGGCAACGGAGCGTCCGTTTTCTGTGACTCAGCCGCAGGAGATGTCTTGCTACGCGGAGCAAAGCATCTTGTCCGAACCAAGCGAGATCCTTCACTCATTCAGGATGACAACGGAGCGAGTTCGTGCTCTTGCTGTGGCAGAGCCGCTTCGAACACCGACGGCCGCAACACCACCTCACCCGCGAGCGCGCGGCGGCCGCCGGCTTCGACGCTCCACCGAAGCGGCGTTGAACGCAGGAACTCCGTGGGGACGGCGTTCCCCTTGCGGTCGCTGAGGTAGACCATGCGGTCGAGGGCGCGGGGCTTGTCGAGAATCAACATGGCCCAAGGGTCTGCGTTTGCGCCGATGCCGGGAATGAGGGTTCGCCCTGACAGGAGCGGTCGGGGCGCCCTCGGATGGAGGGAGATTAGCGCTGATCCGGGGGACGCGGGCTGAAAAGCCCGCCCCACGACAAACACGGGCGTGGCGTCGGCGCACCATTCTTCGGCTAGCCGCATGCTGCGAGGCTGGTTGCGCGATACCAGCAGCGGGCGGAGCTGAAGCTCCGCTGGTACTTGCGCTGGTGCCAATTCGGAGCGGCCCGCGTGGCTCGCAGATTGGGGCCCTGTGGGCGCTACTGGAGGTAATCG
>JANXYW010000227.1 GCA_025355835.1 Chloroflexota bacterium | reverse complement strand
CCAGCACGATCCGCGTCCGGCCCGGCTTCTAAACAGGGTGACCGCGCAGCCGCTGGCAAGTCGGCGCCGGTCATGAGAGCGAGGAGGAGCCACGCTCCTCAGGGCGCCGTCCGGGCCACCGACGGCGCCCGCTCTGTGTCCGGCGCTCAGGAAACAGGGATTACACGGATTTCACGGAAGAGGACGCGTACCGCGGAACATCTGCGGCGCGCCTACTACCTCGCGGGTAGTAGCCAGTACAACTTGATTTCCATATTCTGCGATTGACAGCGTGATATGGAAGAGAGGCGCGATGAAGAAGATCACCCCATTCCTGTGGTTCGACGACCAGGCCGAAGACGCGATGAACTTCTACGTCTCGATCTTCAAGAACTCGCGCGTGCTGAGCGTATCTCCCGGACCGAACGGGCGCGCTATGAGCGTGACGTTCAAGCTTGATGGGCAGGAGTTCATGGCCCTCAACGCTGGTCCACAATTCAAATTCACGGAGGCCATCTCGCTCTTTGTGAGCTGCGAGACGCAGGCCGAGGTTGACGAGCTGTGGGGAAAACTCACGTCGGGCGGTGAGGAAAGCCGCTGCGGTTGGCTGAAGGACAAATTCGGTCTTTCGTGGCAGATCATTCCGACCGCGCTCGGCGAGCTGTTGGGCGACGAAGATCCCGTGAAGGTTGGCCGGGTCATGCAAGCGATGCTGAAGATGAACAAGATCGAGATAGCCGGTCTGCGGCAGGCGTACGATCAGCCGTAGTTAGTTTGCGGCGACGAGCGTCGGCGTGCGCATCAACGCTTCGGCTTCCGCGACGAATGCAACATCCACCGCGATTCGTACTTCCCACGGGCCGCGCACGTACAGGAACACGACTTCGCGCACCGGAAGTCCGGTCGCAGCAGCCGCTGCCCACGCGTAGATGAGGGCTTGGTTGCGGTATGTGGCCGCGCTATCCGCCACGTCGCCCTGGGCGATGTTGTCCGTCTTGAAGTCGACGACGACGATGCCAGGGCCAGCCGCGCTGTCCTCAACGAACAGGAGGTCAATGCGGCCTTCAGCGAACCCGCCGTCCGTATCGATGTCACGCAACAGCGCGACCGTGAACGGCACCTCCCGCAGCACGTCGTTCGACGCGCGCGCGCGATCCATCGCCGCGCTGCCTAGTGCGTTGCGGCCGAAACGCTCGATCTCGTCGACGCGATCAGTGAAGCCGAACTCGGCGGCGATCACGTTCGCGCGCTGCGCCAGATCGTCGTAGTTGTGCAGATCGATGCGCTCCAGCAGCGAGTGGACCGCCGTGCCGAACTCGGCCGCACGCCCGCGGCGCACCTGCTCGTCCGACGACCACGGTGGCTCCGCGTCGTGCTTCATCGACGATGCAGTGAGAACGTTGAGCCGGACGTTGCTCACCGCCAGGAGCGCCGCGTGCTCCACGAGCCATGCACTGCGCTCGGCTTGGACGCGTTCGATATCGCGCGTAACAGCATCGGCGATGCGGCCGCGCCAGATCGGAAGATCGGCCACGCCCGCCGGCAGTGTGTTCACCTCGATGGCGTTGCCTTCGTGCGCGCCGGCGGAGCGCAGCCAGGTGCTCAGCGGCGGCGGCGGCGCTGGATCTTGCCGCGCGCCCCTCCTGGACGCCAGCTCGAAGAACGGCATGATCAACCGATCTTTGGCGCGCGTTGCCGCCACGTAGAGCAGCCGCTTGTCTTCGGCCTCGCGATGCTGCTTTTCCAGCACATCGGCCTCGTCGTAGCCCGGCGTGCGGAAGGCGTCCTCTTTCTTGCCCAGCTTCATGTGCAGGCTGGCGCCAGATGCGCCGTCTCGAGCCGTGATCACGTTTGTCATGTCTGGACGATCGCCACTCATGTTCGCCAACACGACGATCGGGAACTCCAGCCCCTTCGCCGCATGAATCGTGACAATGCGCACAACGTCGTCCGTGTCTTCGCTGATCAACGCATCAGTCTCGTCGCCGCCGGTACCGGCGCGCTTGTCGGCCGCACGCGTCATGTTGTCCTTGAGCCAGCGCACGAAGCCACGGAGGCCGCCGCCTTCCGCTTCGCCGAACGCGCGCGCCTGGTCGATCACCTTCAGCAGGTTCGCCGCAGTTTGGTCACCCTGTGGTTGGAGCATCGCGAACTCCACGAGGCGTGTGCCGTCCAGCACCGTGCGTACGAGGTCGGGCAGCGTCTTCTCGTGCCGCATGGCCGCAAACTTGCGCAGCGTGACGAAGGCCGCCGTCACCGCCGCAACATCCGTTTCCTTCGAAGTGATGAAGTCGAAATTGCCGCCGCCAGTCTTGTGGAGAAATAACTCCTCATCGGAGCAGCCGAAGGCGGACGACCGCAGCGCCGCGACAGTCGCGATGCCGTCGGACGGATCATCGATTGCGCGCAGCACCGCGATGAGCTCGCGCACTTCCTGGCGCAGGAAGAATGTACGTCCGCCTTCGTGGCGGTATGGCACCTGCGCTCGTGCGAACGCGTCTTCGTACAGATGGAGTTCAGTGCGTGACGGAATCAACACAGCGATATCGCGCCAGAGCGCCGGGCGCTGCGCGCCTTCGTCTGTGCGTACGAGCCACGACGCCGCGGCGATTTCGCGCGCGATGAGGCCCGCGAGCGCCTGCGCCTCGGCTATGCGCAGGTCGCCGATACTCGCCTTGATGTCGCCGTCACGGATCAAGGTGACTGCGCCCGTCTCGTACGCAGGGAAGTGCTCGATCGCGATGTAGTCCGGCTGTATGCCCGCCTCCTCGGTGATGAGCTGTGCGAAGACGTTGTTGACCCAGGCGATGATAGGCGCGGCCGAGCGGAAGTTCTGGACGATCGCCTTCTCGCCACCGAATATGTTGCGCTTGACGTCGTCGTACATCGTGATATCTGCGCGGCGGAAACGGTAGATCGATTGCTTCGGATCGCCCACGACGAAGAGCGCGCCCGGACGCAGGCCGATCCTCCGCCAATCGTCCTCGCCGCCGTCCTCAGCGCAGAGGCGGATGATCATCTCCGCTTGTAGAGGGTCCGTGTCCTGGAACTCGTCCACGAGGACGCAACGGTACTTGTCCTGAAAGTAGCGGCGCACTTCCGCGCGGTCGCGCATGAGGTTGCGCGCCCAGAGCAGCAGATCATCGAAGTCGGCGACGCCGTCGTTCTTGCGCTGGCGCTCGTAGAAACGCGCGAAGCCTTCGAGCCAGAGCACCAGCGCCCCCGTCGCGTCGGCGCGCATGGACGTGACCGCTTCGCGCACGGCGTCTTTGATGCGTTTCATCTCAGCTTTGGCGGTCTTGCAGTCTTCCTTCTTGGGCCAGTTGTTCTGGTTGCCCAGACTGAACGACGGCATCGATGCCGTCGCGATGGCTCGTGGTAAGGCTTCGCTGCCTGCACCCAGCGCGAGCAGGGCGTCAACCGTCGCGATGAATTCCGGCATGGCCTCTCGCGTTTGATCGGCGAAGACGCCGACGCGCGCATCGATGCTGCGCAGTACGTCGGCGGCACTCGCGATTTCGGCCAACAGCCCGGCGGGGTCGATGCGTTCGGACGCAAACGGCCGCAGCGGCAGCGCGTAGCGGTGGCGGTTCAGCCGATCGGCGGCTTCGCGCACAAGTTCGAACTTGAGGCCGAGGCTGAGCACGTCGAGCAGCGCGCTGGGCGGCGGTTCCTCAGCGAGTTCGCGCGTGATCCAGTCGTCCCACGCCGATCGAAACGCCAGCTGGGCTGGCAGATCGTCCAGTACCTCAAATCCCGGATCCAGCTGAGCCTCGACCGGACGCTCGCGCAGCAGGCTCGCTGCAAACGCATGGATCGTTTCGATGTGCGCGTGGTTGAGGCCGCGGATTGCTGCCGCGAGGCGCACGCGTTCGTCCTCGGATGTCTCGTCGTCTCGCAACGCCTGCTCGAGGCCGCGGCGCACGCGAGACGCCAGCTCGGCGGCAGCCTTCTCCGTGAACGTGATAACCACCACTTGCTCGACGCGCGCGTGTCCTCGGCGTAGCACTTCGACGATGCGATCGACGAGCACGGTCGTCTTGCCCGTGCCGGCGCCCGCCTCAACGCAGATGTTCGCGTCGAGCCGCGTACGGATCTCTTCGCGGATGGCGTGATCTGATGGCGTGAAGACATTCGTCATTCGATTGCCTCGAGCGCGCGATACTGCGCGCCGCGCGGATCGTTCGCCTTGCGTGCGACGATGCGCTCGAGGCTCGCGTCGCAGATGTCGCGTGCGTCGCAGAAGGTGCAGTTCGGGCGGTTTTTGCCGCCGGGGTTGGGTGCGAAGAACCCGCCGTCGACGCCGTCAGCGATCGTCGTGAGGATCTGGTTGAACTGGTCGCGCTGTTGCGCCAGATCGTCGCCGGTGAGTTCCTTGCGCCGGTAGCCGCCGCCACTACTGACGTAGAAGTACTGCGCTTCGCCTTGCGATGGCTCCATATCGAGCGCGGCGGCGGCAGCATGGAGATACACCGGCAGCTGCAGCGCGCGTCCGTTGTCGAACACGGCCGTCTTCTTGCCGCGCATGGCGCCCGTCTTGTAGTCGATGACGCGAAAGTGCGTCTTCGTGTCATCCCAGTCGACGCGGTCGATTCGCCCCTGCAACAGCAGCGTGCGATCACCGGCGCGTATCGTCACCGGTTCCTCCGTCGAGAGCGGACTCTCGTCGCCGACGAAGCCGAAGCGGGCGCCGCCGAAGCCAACTTCGAACGCGCCGGGACGCAGCGCCGTGACCGATGCTTCTCTCACTTCGGCGGCGTACCAACGCAGGAGGTCGTCGTCGATCTGCTGCTTGTCCATCGCCCAGATCAGCGGCCTGCCCGTCACGCCGCGCGCTTCGCGATCGCGCGCCTCGGCGACCGTCGCTTCGCGCAGCAGCGCCAGGTGCCGCGCGCGCGCTTCGGCGCTCGGCGGATCATCGCGGCCGATCCGCTTCAGGAACCGTTCGAGGATGCTGTGGATGAGCGAGCCGCGCTCCAGCGCATCGATGCGCTCGATGTCCTCGGGATCCTTCACCGGATCGACGTTCAGTGTGTAGCGCACAAAATAGCTATATGGGCACGTCGCGTACTTCTCAAGGCGGCTCGGCGAGACCGGCTTCGCTTTGGCGAACTCAGCGGCAGCTGCGCGCTCGATGGCAACGCCGCCCGCCAGCACGCCGTCGTATTGCGTGAGTGTGTGGCTCCAGCGCGCATCACGAGCGCGTACGGCGCGCTCAAACGCAGGAGTCGTGGCCGACAGCGCGTCGATCGCAGTGGAATCGCCAGCGGAGATCGCCTGCTTGATCAGCCCGCGGTCGTACTCCGCTGCGGAGAGCGACGATGCGAGGTCATCGTTCGCAAGCCGCCCCGCCTCGATCCGGTGCACATGCGCGCTCGCGTCCAGCTCGCCGAGCGCGAGCGGGCGGCCTTCGAGCACCTCGGCGACGGCGCGGAAGAAATACGACGGAAGATGCTTGCCGCTACCACCGGCATCCGCGCGCGCGTACGATACTGCGAGTTCCTCGCGTGCGGCCTGCACGCCGAGCCAGAACGTCAGCGCCTCGTCGTCGGGCGACGTTCGCAGCGGGAGCGCGCCTCCACCCGACGCATTCAGCTTCGCGCGTTCGTGCTCGAGCAGCAGCGGGTCCGGTCGGGGCGGCGGCGGCCATGCGCGTTCGGCGACGCCCAGCATGTACACGGCGCGGAAGCGCAGGTGCCGCAGCGATGTCGCATCGACGACAGCCACACCTTCGCGGCCGAACGCGCGCACTGGCTCGTGGAGCACGCTGCTCGTGTCGCGCGACTCCAGATCATCACGCACGGCGCGGCAGAAGACGCCGAACGCCACACGCGGCGCCACAGCGGCGATCGTCTTGAGGTCGCCCAGTGCTTCGATGATCGGTTCGACGCCTTCCGCGTAGATGGACGCAAGACTCGTGAGGCGCGCGAGATGTTCGTCCCACGTCGCCTCGTCGGCGCCGCACGCTGCGAGTGCCGCATGGAAGTCGGCGGCGAAGCGCTGGAGGTCGGCAATGCGATCCGCTTCGGCGGCGAGCCACGCGAAACGCTCGTCCTTCGCTCGTTCGGTCTTCTCGGCAGCCAGGCGATCCAATCGCGTCCGCCATTGGCCGATGCCCTCAACGATGCCGGCTTCGCGCGTGTACGTTTCCCATTGCGACGGCCGGAAGTGGCCGTACTTCGCAGCGGTTTCGCGCGGCAGTTGCGTTTCGGTGAGAAACTCCATCACTGCCTGACGCGAGAAGGCCGCGGCATGTTCCGCGAGATCGAGGAGTGCCAGCAGCCGAACGCCCAGCGGATGCGCGGAGAGCAGGCGGCCATCGTGCACGTATGCGCCGATGCCGGCCTCGCGGAAGATCTCGTCGACCAGCGCCCGGTACGGGTCGCCGTTGCGGTAGACGACGGCCATCTCGTGGAAGCGAATGCCGTCGCGCGCCCACGCGAGGCACGCGCGCGCCGCCTCCCAAACTTCGCGCACGGTGTCTGGCGCGCTGACGAGCGCCACGTTCGGTGCATCAACTCGTTCGGCGCCGTCGCGGAACAGCGTGCTTGCCACGCGATCGATTCGCGTTGCTTCACCGCGTATATCGAGCGTACGCTCGCTCGCGCCGGACGCCAGCAGCCGTTCGCGAAATGCGGCGTGCGCGTCGTCTGCATCGAGTCCTGAACGCGCAAAGAACACCGTCACCGCGCGTTCCGCCGCGACGCGATCGATCAGGCGCGACTGTATCTCCGACGGCGACCAGAGTCCGTACACGAACAGCGGGCCGTTGAAGCGCGCGGCTTCCGCCTGCGCGTAGCGCTCGGCTGGCGCAACGAGATGTGCATCGCGACGGCGCTGCAAGTAGCGACCGTAGAGCTTCGATAGCTCGCTGAACTTCTCGCCGTTGCCGTTCGCGTCGCTCTGGCGAAGCGCTCGTTCCAGTTCGAGGGTGTCGTCGAAGTCACCGAGCTCCAGTTCACGGAACAAGCGCATCAGCGCTTCGGTGAAACCGTCGCCGGCGGCGATGTCGATGAAGTAGCCGCTCGCGGCCGCTGCGACTTCGCGCACGAGCAAGCGCTCTGCCGCGGGCGAGAGTCGCGCGCGGTCGGCGTCGGCGCTCGGCGAGAGCGATTCGGCCAGTTCGTTCGGCCGCATGAACGCTACGTTAAGTTGTGGGATGTCGCGCGCCGCCAGCATCCGGGGCAGATACCGTTTCAGGAGCACGTGCCCGACCATGACCGTGATCGGCGTGAGCGCGCCCGCCTCGCGCTCGCGCCGCATCGCAGCCGCGAACGCGTCCTCAAGCTCGGTCAGGGTGCCGGTTACGATTTCCACAGGGGGCATGGCAGCGCAAGTATAGCGCCGTGTATGCGACAATCGCTGTCACGGAGGACAACGATATGCCGATGAAGTACGACCAGCCCGACTGGGCGACGATGCACATCTTCAATCCGATGATCGCGTTCGCGACGCGGTTGGGGCTGAGCATGCGGGGCTCGCGCATTTTAGCCGTGCGCGGGCGCAAGAGCGGCGAGTGGCGCACGACCGTCGTCAACCTGCTGAACCACGACGGCCAGCGCTACCTCGTCGCGCCGCGTGGCAACACGCAGTGGTCACGCAACGTCCGCGCGGCCGGCGGCGGCGAACTGCGCCTCGGCAGCAAGCGCGAGGAGTTCCGCGTCGAAGAGCTGGCGGACGGCGCCAAGCTCGATGTCATCCGCGCCTACCTCAAGCTGTGGAAGATGGAGACCGGCAAGTGGTTCGACGGCGTCACCCACGAATCGCCCGACGATGAGATCCGCCGCATCGCGCCGGATCATCCCGCGTTCCGCATTCTTTGAGACGGGGAAACAAGGATTTCACGGATTGCACGGATTTGTTTGG
>JANXYW010000443.1 GCA_025355835.1 Chloroflexota bacterium | reverse complement strand
ATCCCACGCGTCCACGTCGACCGGCGCCCACGTGCCGGCGTTGTAGATCAGCACGTCGATGTTGCCCCAATCGACGCGCAGCTCCGCTTCAGCATTGACGATCGCACCGGGTTCGGTGACATCGAGCGGGTGGACAGCGATCGGCCCGTCCGCCCGGCCGTGGCGCGAAGCCAACTCCCGGAGTTGTTGCTCGCTGCGCGAGCTGATCGCCAGCCGCGCGCCCTGCGCCATGAGTTCGGGCACGAGCGCCGCCCCGATGCCGCTGCTGGCGCCGATCAGCCAGACGTTCTTGCCTCGAAGCTCCATTTGATCTCTCCCGTCGCCGCGGACGAACTGTCCGTATGAAGATCGCCGTTGTCGGCTCCGGCATCGCCGGGCTCACTGTCGCGTACCTGCTGAATCGCGCGCACGATGTCGAGCTGTTCGAGCGCAACGACTATGCCGGCGGCCACGCGAACACCGTCACGGTGCAGGCCGGTGGCCGCGACGTCGGCCTCGACACCGGTTTCATCGTCTACAACGAGCACACGTACCCCGGCTTCACGAAGCTGCTCGAAACGCTCAAGGTTCGTACGAAAGCCGGCGACATGTCGATCAGTGTGCGCTGCGCCGCGTGCCGGATGGAATATAGCAGCCGCGGCCTCGGCGGCATGCTCGCCGATCGCACGAATCTGCTGCGGCCCAGGCGCTGGCTGCTCGGCGTCGATATCCTGCGCTTCTATCGCGATACGCGCCGCGCGCTCGCCATCGGCGCCTACGCCGACGCGACAATCGACGAATTCGCGCGCGAGCGGCGTTACAGCGGCGAGTTCGTGCGCCACTTCCTCGTGCCACTCGCGTCGGCTGTCTGGTCGACGCCACCCGGCGAGATCGGCTCGTTCCCGCTCGCGTACTTCCTGCGATTCCTCAGCAACCACGGCATCATCGGCCTCCAACCGGCGTTCGTCTGGCGCACCGTCGAAGGCGGCTCGCAGAGCTACGTGCGAGCGATGACGGAGACGTTCGCGCACGATGTGCGCCTTTCCACGCCGGTCCGCGCAATCACGCGCGACGCCGATGGCGTGGCGATCTGCCTCGCGAATGGCGAGGGGCGGCGATTCGACAAGGTCGTGCTCGCATGCCACGCCGACGAGGCCCTGCGCCTGCTCGGCGACGCCAGCGACGATGAGCAGCGGGCGCTGGGCGGGTTCTCGTACACGGCGAACCAGGCCGTGCTGCACGCGGACGCCTCGATGCTGCCACGGCGGCCGCGGGCGCGTGCTTCGTGGAACTACGTGACCGACGATTGCCGGGGCGGAGGCAGCGTGTTGGGTATGACGTACGATGTCAACCGGCTTCAGGCGCTTGACGAGGCCGAGACGTACTGCGTCACGCTGAACGCGCAGGGCGTGCGGCCTGATACCATCATCCGCACGATGACCTACGACCACCCGCGCTACACGTTCCAGACGCTCGCCGCACAGCAGGCGGTCGAGCGCATCAACGGCGCGCGCAACACGTACTTCGCCGGCGCGCATCTCGGCTACGGCTTCCACGAAGACGGCTTCGCATCGGGTGCGCGGGTCGCGGCCGAGTTCGGCATCACGCTGTGAACTCGAAGCTGTATGTGGGCGAACTGCGGCATCGGCGCACGAAGCCGAAGGCGTACTCGTTCACGTACGGCGTCTACTACGTCGACCTCGATCTCGACGAGATCGACGAGGTCGCGCGGCGCATCGTGCCGTTCTCGCGCAATCGCTTCAACGTCATGTCGTTTCTCGATCGCGATCACATGGGCGCGCCGCAGACTGAACTCCGCGCTACGGGAGATCAGGATGTGCGCGCGGCGGTGCGCGCGCGGCTCTCGGAACGCGGCATCGATCCCGATGCGGTACGCGTATCGCTACTGACGAACGCGCGCATCCTCGGCTACGTGTTCAATCCGGTCAGCTTCTACCTCGTGCGCGATCGCGCGGACGGAGCGCTGCGGACCGTCCTCGCGGAAGTGCACAACACCCACGGCGAAGAGCACGTGTACGATCTAGATCGCGCCGGCGATGGCGATGTCTACACGTCGCACATGGACAAGGTGTTGTATGTGTCGCCGTTCATCGATATGGATGCGCGCTACGTGTTCGAGTGCCGCGAGGGCGCCGGCGGCGCGTACGACCTGCGCATCGACGAGTATCAGGGCGACGAG
>JANXYW010000430.1 GCA_025355835.1 Chloroflexota bacterium | reverse complement strand
AGACGTACGGGCAGGTCTTCAGACCTGTCTTGCCCGAGAGCCGAAAGAACGACGCATGACGCAGACGACTGAACAGCAACCATCAACCGCCGCGCTGGCGGCTGCTTCGGCGGCGCTTGAGGGGAAGACGCCGGAGGAGATTCTGCAGTGGGCCGCGAGGGAGTATCAGCCGGGGCTGACGCTTGCGTGCAGTTTCGGCGGGCCGTCGGGCATGGTGCTGCTCGACATGATCATGCAGATCGATCGCGGCGTTGAGGTGTTCTATCTCGATACCGACTTCCTCTTTCCCGAGACGTACAAGCTGCGCGACGCCGTCGCGAAGAAGTACGACTTCCAGCCTGTCGGCTACATGTCGCTGATCACGCCGGTCGAGCAGGCCGCGAAGTATGGCGATGCGCTCTGGGGCCGCGACCCCGACAAGTGCTGCGCGATCCGCAAGGTCGAGCCGAACGAGCGGGCGCTTGCGGGCAAGCGCGCGTGGATCAGCGGCATCCGCCGCGATCAGACGAAGCAGCGCGCCAACATGGACATCGTCGAGTGGGACGAGAAGTTCGGCCTGGTGAAGATCAACCCGCTGGCGAACTGGACGGAAGCGCTCGTCTGGAAGTACATCTTCGACAACGGAGTCCCGTACAACGAGCTGCACGACAAGAACTACCCGAGCATCGGCTGCACGAACTGCACGAAGGCCGTGCTGCCCGGCGAGGATCCCCGTAGCGGCCGCTGGCAGGGCTTCGACAAGACGGAGTGCGGCCTGCACGTCCCCGAAGGCCAGACGAACGAGCACGACTTCGGCCCCGAAGGCCGCGAGGCGATGGCGCAGGCGTAGCGCGAGCGTGGCGCTGGTGGTGGAGGATCCGCACGGTGTCATGCAGAGCGTAGCGAAGCATCTTGCTCGATCGGGCTAGATCCTTCGCTTCGCTCAGGATGACAGTACCGCCGGATGACGGTAGAGCCGGACGACCGCGGTTACCGGCATGACATCGGTTTGTGAATCAGACGGGCATGGAACGCCGTGCCCGTTTGACGCGTCAGGTAGGGGCGCAACCTGTGGCGCCCGTCGTGAACGTCGTAGGGGCGCAACCCGTTGCGCCCGCCGCATGAGCAAGAAGGCCCGCAATCGGGCATCGGTTGGAGGTCGGACGCATCGACGGCGTCCGCCGTGAAGAGGAGAGAGCATCTTGGAGCAAAAGGGATTCACCGTCTGGTTCACCGGCCTTTCTGGCGCCGGCAAGACCACCATCGCCGACGCCATCGAGCCGCTGCTGCGTGAACGCGGCATCACCAAGCTCGAAAAACTGGACGGCGATGTCGTGCGCACGCATCTGAGCAAAGGCCTCGGCTTCAGCAAAGAAGATCGCGACACGAACATCCGGCGCATCGGCTGGGTCGCGGAAGTGCTGACGCGCAACGGCGTCTGCGTGCTCGCGTCGGCGATCTCGCCGTACCGCGAGATCCGCGACGAGGTGAAAGCCGGCGTCGGCAACTTCGTCGAGGTGTACGTGAGCTGCTCGATCGAAGAGCTGACGCGCCGCGACGTGAAGGGCCTGTACGAGAAGGCGATCAAGGGCGAAATCAAGAACTTCACCGGCGTCAGCGACCCGTACGAAGCGCCGACGAACGCGGACGTCGTCGTCGATTCCGAAAAGGAAGATCTGGCCGAGAGCGTCGCGAAGGTGATGGCGAAGCTCGAAGGGCTCGGCTACGTGCCGGCTGCGGTACGGGGGTAGAGGAAGTCGGAAGCGGGAGGCGGGACGCGGGATCACTCGGGCCGCGGATCGTCCTTCGGATGCGCGAAGAGCAGTTGGCGCATGACGGGCACGGCGCGCCGTGCCCCTACATGAGGCAAGGCGCTCTGCCCGAGCCTGAGTAGCGAAAGCGAACAATACAAAGCGCGCATCGAAGCGCACGGAAGGACACCGAAACGATGACGGATGGAACGGAACACGGACTGATTGCTCCGCACGGCGGCAAGCTCAACACGCGCGAAGTATTCGGCGAAGAGGCCGAGGCGCTGGCCGCGCAGGCGGAAGAGCTGCCGAAGCGCCGCCTCAACTCGCGCGAGCTTGCCGACCTGGAGATGCTCGCGAACGGCGGCTTCAGCCCGCTCGACGGCTTCATGACGTCGGCGCAGTACAAGAGCGTCGTCGACACGATGCACCTTCCGGACGGGCTGCCGTGGTCGATCCCGATCACGCTCGGCGCGTCGAAGGAGCAAGCGAACCGCTTTCAGGGCGAAATCTGCCTGACAAGCGATGACGGAACGCCGCTGGCGATCATGACGGTCGAAGAAGACTTCGACTACGACAAGGCGCACGAGGCGCAGAACGTTTATCGCACGACCGAGGACAAGCATCCGGGTGTTGCGGCCGTGTACGCGCAGGACGACATCCTCATCGGCGGCCCGGTGCAGATCTTCCGCCGCCCCGAGAACCCGACGTTCCCGGAGTACCGGCTCGATCCGGCGCAAACGCGCGCAGCGTTCGTCGAGCGCAAGTGGAAGCGCGTCGTCGGCTTCCAGACGCGCAACCCCGTGCACCGCGCGCACGAGTACATCCAGAAGGCGGCGTTGGAGATCACCGACGGGCTGCTGCTGCACCCGCTCGTCGGCGACACGAAGGCGGACGATATTCCGGCGGACGTGCGCATGGAGTGCTACACCGTCCTGCTGGAGAACTACTACCCGAAAGACCGCGTGCTGCTCTCGGTGCTCCCGGCGGCGATGCGCTACGCCGGCCCGCGCGAGGCGATCTTCCACGCCATCATGCGGAAGAACTACGGCTGCTCGCACTTCATCGTGGGACGCGACCACGCTGGCGTCGGCAACTACTACGGCACGTACGACGCGCAGCTGATCTTCGACGAGTTCGACCCGGGGGCGCTGGGCATCACGCCGCTGTTCTTCGAGCACACCTTCTTCTGCAAGCGCTGTGAAGGTATGGCATCGACAAAGACTTGCCCGCACGCGCCGGAAGAGCGCATCGCGTTGAGCGGCACGCAGGTGCGCGAGTTCCTGACGCAGGGCATCGAGCCGCCGCACGAGTTCTCCCGCCCCGAGGTCGCGCGCGTCCTGATTGCCGCCGAAAGGGCGAAGGCCAGCGCGTGACCGATCACGTGCAACCTGCCGCGCCGTCCCAGCCGGACGTGCGCCTCGCCGAGGGTGAGCAACACTTGCACGTGGCAGCATCCTGGTGGCGCGTCGCACCGGCCGTCGCGGTGCGCGTCGCATACGTGGTCGTCGCGCTGGCGATCTTCATATTCGCGCTGCAGGTGTTGAAGGCCGGTGCCGGGGGAATCAAGCCGATTCTCAACGAGATCAACGCACACGGCACCGTCAACATCGTTGGCTTCGGCTGGCTCGGTTCGTACGTCGTCCTTAGCGGGTCGCCCGTGGCGGCGATCGCGCTCTCCCTCTTCTCCAAGGGCGTGCTCAGCGATACCGAGACGTTTGCAATGATCAACGGCTCGCGCCTGGGTGCGTCGTTCATCGTGCTGTTCGTGGGGTTCTTGTACTGGATTCGCGGTGCGCGTAACCCCGACGGGCTGTACATCGGCGTCGTGGCGTTGCTCACGGCGTTCACGTTGTGGGGTCCCGTGATCCCGCTCGGCCAGCTCATCTTGCGAGAGGGTTGGTTCGATGGCGTGCGCTTCGGGAGTCCGGGCGTGCTCGCCTCGCTGGTCAACGTCGTCTACGATCCGATGGTAAAGCGCATGGCGGATCACCTGCCACGCCTCGTGATGTTCGTCATCGGCATCGGCGTGCTCCTGTTCAGTTTCAGCATCTTCGACCGCGTGCTGCCGAACCTTGAGCAGCCCGGCCCTCGATTCGAACGAGCGTCGGCGTTTCTGCACCAGCGCTACGCCATGTTCCTGTTCGGCCTCATCGTGACGGGGATGACGCTGTCGGTCTCGCTGTCGTTGACGATTCTTGTGCCGCTCACGCTGAAGGGCTACGTCAAGCGCGATAACATCATCCCGTACGTGATGGGCGCGAACATCGCTACTTGGATCGACACGCTGTTCGCCGCGCTGCTGCTCGACCAGCCGCGCGCATTCACGATCGTGTTCGTGGAGATGGTGACCGGCGCCTCGGTGTCGCTGACGGTGCTTGTGCTGTTCTACGAGCCCTACAAGCGGATGATCCTGCACCTCGCGCACCTGGCGACGCGCGACAAACGCGGCTTTGCGATCTTCCTCGGAGTGGTGCTCGTCGTGCCTGTGGCGCTGCTGCTGGTGTAGCGCGCGCCGCTTCGTGAAGTGGGAATCGCGCGATTG
>JANXYW010000427.1 GCA_025355835.1 Chloroflexota bacterium | reverse complement strand
TCCCGTAGTTCCGCAGCGTGAACCGCGAAAGATTCCGCTCCCCCTCCAAAACATCGAGGTAGCGCGCAAGTAGCGCTGCGGGATCAGGCGTCGTCGGTGCGGCGGCGGGGGCAGCAGCGCTCATAGTGCGATCTTCGCACGAGTAGGGGCTGGACAGCTATTAGGGGAAACGCTTACTCAGCGGCGAATTGCTTTGAGCTGGCGAAGACTATACGCAAACGTAAGTGGTGTGACTGGGCGGAGGGTAATCTGCTAATCGAAGGCGATACTGTCGCGAATCGCGTCATATGTTGCGATTTCCATCCCCAGCGAGTGACTCGTCGTCACGCCGTCCGTCACCCCGTCGACGACGATCCTGAGGATGCTTCCATCGTCCAGCTCAACATAGAGCACCTGCCTCACAGCAGAACCAGAGATGCAAGACTTAGGTGCGCCGACGGCGTCGAACCGGCGCTGCCATGCTTTCTTCCCGCCGACGACGGACTGAATTAAAGGTGTCTGGATGTCTGCATAGTGAAACACGCTTGCGTCCTCTTCCCGAACCGCGTTGTCGAGCGCAGATGTTTGCGTGCCCGCTGGGGTAGGGGAGAACACCCATAGCGCGATGCGTCGGGGGCGGTTTTCGCCGCTCGGCGTCTTGACGTTGTACGCTCGTGCACCGGGCGCGAGAAGAGGCGTCGGCGAAGAAGCGATCTCGTAGCCCGGCGGCAGCGAGATGCGCAAGCCGATATCGGCCACGATCTGTTGTGCGCCCAAGGAGATGGATGCGCTCGCGGACGCCGAAGGTGCGTCGCATGAGGTTGGGACGGCGGTCGGAACGGGCGGGACGGTGCGCGAGGACGAGCCTCCGCACGCGCAGGCGCCGAGAGCAGTCATGGCAAGTACTACGCTCTTCACAACGCCTCGTACCGTCTGCGACGCGCTCAATTCGAAGGGGCGTCCATCGCAACCCGCCGTCCCGGCAGATCGAGATCCGGCGGCGGCGGCGCGGGGTTCACCAGCCCGTACATCAGCTGCGACGGCACGAGATCGCGCAGCTCGTCGATGGTCCACATGCCGTACGTGTTGATCTGGCGCATCGCCGATTCCTCGTGCGCCAGCGCGATGCGGCCGCCGTTCACATAGAAGATCTTGCCGTTGACGTTCCACGCCTCGTCGCATGCAAGAAACACCGTCATCGGCGCCACGTACTCTGGCTCGCGCATCGGCGGCACGGTCGATTGGCGTGGCGCGTCCTGCACGACCGGCGCGGTGTCGGCGCGCGCGCGCAGAGCGCCCGTGTTCGACGGGATCGTTGCCGTCATGCGCGTCGCCGCGCCCGGCGAAATCGCGTTGCACGTGACACCGTAGCGGCCGAGGTCGCGCGCCACCACGCGCGTGAAGCCGGCAATGCCCGCCTTCGCAGCGCCGTAGTTCGCCTGGCCGGGCAGCCCGCCCAGCCCCGATATCGACGAGAAGTTGATGATGCGGCCGTGGCGCTGCTGGCGCATGATGATCGATGCCGGCTTCGTCGTCGCGAAGTGCCCCTTGAGGTGGACGGCGATCACGTCGTCCCACTCCTGCTCGCTCATGTTGAAGATCATCCGGTCGCGCAGAATGCCCGCGACATTCACGAGGATGTCGAGCCGCCCGAAGCTGTCGAGCGCGGTCTTGATCAAGTTTTCGCCGCCCGCCATCGTCGCGACCGTGTCCGCGTTCGCGACGGCCTTGCCGCCCTTAGCGCGAATCTCCTCGACGACCTGGTTCGCTGGCTCACTGCTCGGCGCGGACCCATCGACAGCAACGCCGTAGTCGTTGACGACGACGCTCGCGCCCTCTTCGGCCAAGAGCATCGCGACGCCGCGCCCAATACCGCGCCCGCCGCCCGTAACGATCGCTGTCCGCCCTTCGAGTCGCTTGCTCACGCCGCACCTCCGCTCGCGATTGCCGGTCGCCCGGGAATCTCCAGATCGGGCGGCGGCGGCGCCGGGTTCGGGATGCCGCCGAGCAGCTGCCGTGGGACCGTCTCGCAGAGCTCGTCCAGCGTCCACATCGCCGGCTTCCACAGCGTCCGCATCGGCGTCGGGTGATGCGCCAGTCCGACCATGCCGCCTGCGACGTGAAAGATCTGGCCGTTGATGTTCCACGCGTCGTCGCTGGCGAGATAGCCAGCCATCGGCGCGACGTACTCCGGCTCGCGCAGAGGCGGCGGTCCCGATGGCGCGCGATTCGCGGCAGCGCCGCTGATGCCGGCGCGCGCACGCAGCTCGCGCGAGGCGTCCGGCACCGTTGCCGTCAGACGCGTCGCCGCGCCCGGCGCGATCGCGTTGCATGTGACACCGTAGCGGCCCAGGTCCTTCGCGACGACGCGCGTGAAGCCGGCGATGCCGCTCTTCGCCGCGCCGTAGTTCGCCTGCCCCGGGTTGCCGATAATGCCGGACGTTGATGACATGTTGATGATGCGGCCATAGCGCTGCTGCCGCATGATGATCGAGGCCGGCTTCGTGCAGTTGAAGTGGCCTTTGAGGTGGATGCCGATCACCGCGTCCCAGTCCTCTTCCGTCATGTTGAAGATCATCCGGTCGCGCAGAATGCCGGCGTTGTTGACGAGAATATCGACGCGCCCGAACGCATCGAGCGCCGCCTTCACGATCGCTTCGCCGCCGTCAGCCGTCGCGACGGAGTCGTAGTTCGCGACGACGCTGCCGCCCGCGGCCTTGATCTCGGCCGCAACTTGATCCGCCGGGCCGTTGTCGTGCCCGCTGCCGTCTGTGCTCACGCCCGGGTCGTTCACAACGACCTTCGCGCCTTCCCGCGCGAACAGCAGCGCCATCCCGCGCCCGATGCCGCGCCCGGCGCCCGTGATCACCGCAACTTTGTTATCGAGAGCGCCCATGTCTTCGATCTCCTGACGCGACCGGGGTCCGCTTTGCGGCGGCGCGCCATAACTGCCTGTAGCGTGGGCTTTCTAGCCCGCGCGGACTCCGATCCCAACACGCGGCCCCGCGCGGGCTAAAAAGCCCGCGCTACGATGGAGCGAACGCCTTCGACGGAGCTATCCCTTGCTCGGCAGCGCCACCGTCGCCGTGCCCGGCGTCGTCTTCTTGCCGTCGACGTCCTGCGCCCACACGTCCAGATCGACGAGATTCTCGCCGCCTTCTTGCCGCTTGGCCGTGACAACGCCGCCGACCGTGATCTCCTTGTTCGGCATGTCCATCCCGCGATAGTTCACGCCGAATTTCTTCACGCGCCCCTTGTATCCGGCGAACGCGAACACGAGCCGTCCCACCTGGGCGTACTTGAAGCGCCCGTGGACGATGTTGTCGCTCAGCCCCATCGCCTTGAGCATCGGGAACTTCTCGTCGAAGTGCAGCGGATTGAAATCGCCGCTGCCCGCAGCGAACTTCACGAGCTGCGATTTGTCCGGCGAGATCTTGATCGGTGCCAGCTCTTGTCCCTCTTTGACATCCTCGAAGTACATCTGATCCGCCATGCGATTCGTCCTCTCGTTCCGACCCTGGGTTCTATGTTCTAGGTTCTCGGTTTCTCACCCGCAGGCCCTACATGTGAATCGAAGTCAGCTTCTGCTTTGCGACGACCTTGCCTGTCGCCTTGTCCGTGTACACGGCCTCGTTCGTCACGAAGAGCATCTTGCCGCGCGGCCCATCGCGCAGCTTGAGGTCGGCCAGGTGCGACGTCTCTTCCAGCACGTCGCCGGCGCAGATGACGTCGAGGTACTCCGTTTCGGTGCCACCATCGAGCAGTCCCTTGAACGGAATGTTCAGCCTTGGCCCGCCTTCACGGCGGGGAAAGCCGAACGTCGGGTCGTTCTTGCCCGGCAGGAACACCGGCGTTCCGATGTAACCGAGCGGCGCCACGATGCTTCGGAACCCCTGCGACTTCGCGAAGTCGACATCGTAGTGGATCGGGTCATCGGATCCGATACCGCGGGCGTACATGCGCACGCTCGTCGTCGTCACCTCGTACGTCCACGGCGTGCCGTCGACGCCGAACTGCGCGCGCATCTCGTCTGTGATCTCGAACTCGTCAGCCAATGTCGTGCTCCTGTCTGTTCGTTGATGGCCCGGTGTTCGAGCCGCGTTGCCAAATCGGGCGCGGGCGCACCGGGTTGCGCCCCTACCGTGCGTTCGGCGTTCGATACGCCACGCTGTGCTAGCTCTTGCTCGGCAGCGTCACGAGCGCGGTGCCGGGCGAGGTCTTCTTCCCCTCAGGATTTTCCGTCCACACGTCCAGCTCGACGAAGTGCTTGCCACCGTCGCTGTACTTCTTCTTCACGACGCCGCGACACAGGATGTCCTGCGCCGGGTAGTCCATGCCGCGGTAAGCGCAGCCAAACTTGCGCAGCGTGCCCCGCTCGCCGATCCAGTCGTGCAGAAGTTGGCCAAGAAACGCATTCTTCAGCGCCCCGTGCACGATCAGTCCCGGCAGCCCCGTGCCTTTCGCGAAGTCCTTGTCGTAGTGGATCTGATAGAAGTCACCCGAACCCGCCGCCCAAAGCACCAGCTGCTGCGTCGAGCAGTTCTTCTTCAACTGCGCAATCTCCGCACCCTCAGCGACATCCTCGAAGTACACCTGCGTCATTGCGACCCCCAAAACCTAGCCACTAGCCACTAGAACCTAGCCTAGTACTGGATCAGCGTCCCGTACATCTTTGCGACGACCTTGCCGTGCTGGTTCGTGTACGTCGTCTCGCGCCGCGTGATCAGCATCGGCCCCAGGCTGCCGCTCGCTTCCTCGAAGCCGGCGATCTTCGTGCGCGCGGTGATCGTATCGCCGGCGCAGATCACATCGCCATCGGGTGCATCGGGGAAGTACTCGTAGTCGGTGCCGCCGTTGAGGATGCGCTTGTACGGGACGGCGAATCCGCGTCCGCCCGTCTCGCCGGGCGCGCCTGCGCCGCTACCCGGCTTGAAGATCGGCGTGCCGAGAAAACCAGGTGGCGCGACGATGCCTCGGTAGCCGCGCGCCTTCGCCGCCGCTTCGTCGTAGAAGATCGCGTCCGTGTGGCCGACCGAGCGCGCGAACATCCGGCAGTTCGTGTTCTCGATCTCCATCACGCCCGCGGCGTGTTCGACGCCGATTGCGGCGCGCATCTCATCGCTGATGACGGATTCGGCGGTCGTCATGTGGCACCTCGCTTCGGCTGCGGTGGCGGCGGTCGGGAAGCCTCACGTACGCGTCAGGGTCGCAGCTTCACGATCATACGCCCGGCCAGAATTATGGTCAACGAACGCGGTCAACACGCGCGGCCCTGCGCCTATCCGCAGCCGCGAGCCATCGCTACGCTGACGCCATGCCGTCACAGTTCACAGCCGGAGTTGATCTGGGCGCGACCAACGTGCGCGTCGTCATCGCCAACGAGGACGGCGAAATCGAGGCGCGCCGCGCCGGTCCGCTGCCGCCCGGTTCGCCCGACGACGTGCTCGCGAAAATCGGGCGCACGATCGACGAACTTGTCCGCGGCGTCTGGATCGGCAACAAGGTGGCCGCGATCGGCGTCGCGCTGCCCGGCGCGGTCGATCCTGCCCAAGGCACGGTAACGTCCATTGCAAACATGCCCGGCTGGGACGATGTGCCCGTCGCGAAGCTGCTTGGAGCGCCGCGGGACGTGCCCGTCGTCGTCGAGAACGACGCCAACGCCGCCGCCATCGGCGAGGGCTGGCTCGGCGCCGCGCGCGGGCTCGCTGATCACGTCTTCATCGCGCTCGGCACAGGAGTCGGCTCGGGCATCGTGCTTGGCGGGCGGGGGCATCGCGGCGCGCACTTCCTCGCGGGTGAACTCGCGTTCTTTCCCATGACGCGCGAGCAGTTGCATGCGGGCGACTGGCAACACTGCCTGGAGAGCGTCGTCGGCGGCCGCGCGGCTGCGCTCAAGGCCGTCGCTCTGCTCGGCGATCGTGCGAAAGCTGCCGATCTGTTCGATGA
>JANXYW010000407.1 GCA_025355835.1 Chloroflexota bacterium | reverse complement strand
GTAGTGCAGGTGGTACGAGTCGACGTCTCCGTCTTTCGCGGCCTTGAGGTTGACGGGTGGCGACACGGTCACGGTGACCGAACTGCCGCTCGCAACCGCGGCGAGCGTTACGCCCGCGGGACACGCCTTCGCATTGGGCGCTGCATCCGCCGTGGATGCGTGCGCCGCAACAACGGCAAGCAACACCAACCCGACGACGGCGCTTGTGATGATCCGCATGGTACGACTCCTTTGTTGAACACGTTTCCGGCTGGATTGAACTACGGCTTTGTCAGCCGATACGGCGTTTTGCGATCGTGGCTCCTTCCTGCTTTACGAACCAGCGAGGGCGCGCCGGAGGAATTCGTGATCGCCGAGCAGCGACTCATCGGGAATGTACATCCGTCCGTAGCGTTCGAGGTAGACGAGCTGCTTCATCGAGAGGAACCCCATCCGCATTGCGGGCGTGTCGAAGGCGCCGGACGCGACCGCGCTCTGATAGGAGCGCGCGGCGGTGCGCATAGCCGAGAGTTTCTGTCGGAGTGACCGCTTTGTCGGCGCCTCGCCCGTGGCCAAGCGCACCAACTCGTCACCGGTGACGAAGAGCGCGGACATGCTGACGTCGCGCAGTGGCAGCTTGAGCACGGGCCCCATGCTCTCCCGCATGTACCGGCGAATCTGCTCGTCATCGAGGCCCAGCGAATAAAAGCTTGGACCGTTCGATCGGATCATGACGGCGGCGATATCGTCCCACGCGTCGTCGTGTCCGAGCGACACCTCGCACATTCGCCGGAACATCAACGCCAGCTCGTCATCGAAGCGCGAGATGATGCCCCAATCGACGATGCCAAGGCGGCCGTCGCGTAACAGCAGCAGGTTGCCCGCGTGAATGTCCGCGTGGAAGGCATTGACGCGCAGATGTGCCACGACCCATGCGTCCAGCAGCTGTCGCACGAGCGGCGCCGGGTCGACTCCGAGCGCCTGCGCGTGCGCGTGCGCGAGATCGTCGAGCGGCCTGCCGTCGAACAGCTCCATCGTCAGGACGCGACGGGATGAGTGCTCGTGATACACCCGCGGCACGACAAGAAGCGACATGCCGTATTGCGCGAACAGATCCCGAAACGTGTCCATCGTTCGCGCTTCGTTGCGCAGGTCCAGCTCTTCGGCGATCTGCGCCTTCAGGCCCACGACGAGGCCCACCATGTTGTAGGCCTGGTCGATTCCGCGCGCCGCCATGAACCGCACGACGCCCTCAAGTGTGCCCAGATCGGTTGCGACCGTTTTCTCGACGTCCGGGCGCAGCACCTTCACGGCGACGTCCGTGCCATCGAGCAGCGTCGCGCGATGGACGACGGCGATCGACGCGGCGGCGAGCGGCGTCTCGTCGAACCGCGCGAACACGTCCCCGATCGGGCAGCCGAGTTCCGATTCGACGACGCGGCGCACCTTGGCGAAAGGCACGGCGGGCGCGGCATCGAGGCAGCGGCGGAACTCCTCGGCGACGTCTGCGCCGACGATGCCTGGGGCGGAGGCGATGAACTGGCCGAACTTGACGTAGGTCGCGCCAAGTCCCTCGAAGATGCGGCGGCCGGCGCGTGCCGCGTGGCTGGGGCGCCGCACAAGCTTGCGCGCGGCGACGGGCGGCATGTGGCGCGCGGCGAGGGCGGTGATACGAAGGACGCGCCGGGCGCCGCGCAACAGGCCTGCGCGGGGAAGCTCGATCGGTTCCGGTGCGATCACCACTGGCTGCGTAGGTGTCTCGTCGCCCGTCATCGCATCACGCGCTCCATTCATTTGCAGCACCGGCGTGTTACCTCGCCTCGATGACGCCACAGGCGAAACGGCTGCCGGCGTCGCCCGTCGCGAGCGTCGTCGCGTCCGGATCCGGTTCGTAGCGGTCCGTCGGGATGTTGGCGTAGTTGTCGCGGCCCGCGTGGAGGATGAACGCACTGCCGTCCGCGCCGAGGAGGTCGTCCAGCGCGAAGCGGTCGGTCGAGAAGCGCGCTTCGGCCTGACCATCCGCGTCGACGTAGAGCGTCGGCAGGTCGCCGGCGTGGTTCGGATGCGTCGCGGCGGACGGGTTGTAATGGCCGCCTGCGGATGTGAACGGGGCGACGCACACACCTGTGGTGTGGATGTGGAAGCCGTGGAAGCCCGGCGCCACCGAACCGTCGACTTGCACCTTCAGCTTCACCAAATCGCCGTCTTGCTCGAGCTTCACGGCGCCCACGGTGTCGCCGGCGGTGTTACGGAGCGTGGCGCGCGCCGTCGCGCCTTCCTTCGAGGCGCTGCCGCCCGCCTCGCCCCTTTTCTCCGTGAGGTACGACGCGCCCGCGATGACAACGACCGCCATCATCACCAAGATCCAGGCCATCTTCATGTTCGTGCTCCTTCCTGTGGCGGCGTGCTGCCGCCTCTCTCACTGTTCGGCATCGCACTGGACGGGTACGAACGTGAACGTGCCATTGTCTGCCTCAAATCGACCTCTTGGCTCGTCGCCGCAGGTAGCACACACGACGACGACGTCTTCCGCAAAGTCGTCGAGCTGGCGCCGCCAGCGCCCGTCCTCGTCGATGTGATAGGTCTTCGTCAGCATGTGCGTTGCGGTGATCCTTCCGCCGCAACGCTGGCAGCCGCCCAGATCTTTGCTCCGTGCTGCGTCTCGCGTCATCGCGAAGTCAACATAGCTGGGCGGAGGTGGTGACGCATCGCGCAAACGATGGATCTGTTGGCTTCAAGTTGCGGGCGTGATGAGGCGAACTATGTAGGCGGCTAGGACTCGCGCGGGCGGACGAGGCCCCGTGCGAGCGCGTAGGCGGCGGCATCCACACGCCCGCGGGCGCCGATCTTCGCGTAGATGTTGGCGATGTGGCGCTGTGCGGTCGAGAGGCTGATGTTCAACTCGGCGGCGATCTCCTTGCCGGTGTGTCCGCCTGCGAGCAGGCTGAGAACCTCGGTCTCGCGCGTGGTAAGAGCGGCTGGTGCGCCATGGCCCAGGGCTGGCGCAGGAAGTGGCGAATCCGAAGCGAGGAATTCGCGTCCCGCCGCGAGCACGCTGTCGCTATCGCCGACATACGGCATCGGCGGGCCGGCCTCGAGGATCATCAGGCGCGCATTGGGTATCGCCGCGGCCAGCACGCGAGCCGATTCGGCGGCCGGCTCCGGCCCGCGGCGTGCCATCACGAGGGTTGGCGCCTGGATGTGAGCGAGGTGACGCCGCACGTCATAGGACGAAAACATCGCTGGGATACTCCCTATCAGCGCATGCTTATCGACGGCGTCTAGGACCATCGCGGCGTATTCTCGCGCGAGATCGCCTTGCTCCCAACCAGACGCGACGTGCGCCAACGTCTGCGTGAACAGTTCCCAGTCGGTATCAGCGAGGGTGCTGGCCGCTCCCAGCGTGGAACCAAACAGGCCCGCGCTGTCTGCGTACGCATGCCAGAGGATGAGATGCGAGACGCGAGCGGGATGCAGCGCCGCGTAGGTGATTGCGGCGGGTGCCGCAATTGACGCTCCGAGCAGCGCAACCCGCTCAAGCGCGAGATGATCGATCACGGCTTCCAGATCGCGCACTTGCGCATCCAGCGAGAAGTCGGTGGCGTTCCGATCGGAGAGTCCGTTGCCGCGCCCGTCGTAGCGGATGACGCGGCTCGTGCGGGCCTGCTCGAGCAGGTATCGCTTCGCCTCCGGGATCTCCATCTCACGCTGGACGTGACTGAACGGAGTGAACGCGACGAACACGAACGGCGGCCCATCGCCAAAATCCTGATAGGCGAGTCTCACGCCGTCGGGCGAACGCGCGT